>JBEAPM010000416.1:0-5654 GCA_041164445.1 Cyanobacteriota bacterium | reverse complement strand
TGATCCGAGTAGCGATCGTTTAAGTCCTCTAGATCCAAACGGACAACAATGAGCTTGTGGTAGCGAATACTCCAATAGTTAGGACCACGTAACGTCTGAATCTTAAGGATTTTCATAGGATCCGGAGAGACCAATTTGAGAAAGAAAGGAATTGTAGGGGGGCAGACACTGTATCTAGTCTCTAACCCAAGGGAACCTCAGACTGTTCAGAGTAAACAGTTTTGCTTGAGATCTTACTTTCAAACTATAAACTTTTTTGGCAACCAGTTTAAGCTGGCTCGATGGACTTTACTCCTTTTGCCCAAGTGTCTGCTCCCGCGTTAAGAGCAGGAGACCCCTGCTAGTCACTTAGATGACTTAAAATGCTGCCTCTCAAGTTATAGCGCGACGGGTGAAGGGAGTGGCGCATTATTCTGATTTTCTGCGTTAACAAAAGCTGACACGACTGAGATCTAAGCCATCCCTCTCTCGTCCGGATCTTCCGGTTTGCGGCCCTTTTGCACCCCTGAGTCCGCTTGCTCGGATCGCTGCGAGGTCGAAGTTAGAGTGCAACGCAAAGCCGCACTCTAACCACCGCCCAACGGGTCTTAAGGCGTGGGCTGCCAATAGGCTTGGGGACCATCCCAGGGATTCACCAACTGCTCACCAATCACTAAGGGCTCATCCTCTGCAGCGATCGCGGTGTCTCCGGTTAAACCCACATTCCAAAGGGCCCATAGTTCCTGGCCAAATTCCCCTGCCTGAAAGAGAATCTGCTCCGGATTACGACGGCTCCACCCCAATAAAATGGCACTGTCGTAAAACAACCCTTGAGGTGCAATAACCTGGGCTTGGTTACTCCCCCGATCCCAGACGATCGCGTAATCCGTCAGATCATCGGTATTGAGAATGGCATCAAATTCTCGAGCCAGCAATTTCTGGCTATCTTCGCTCCAAGAGACCGGTACCAGCAAGGATATACTGGCCGGGGAAGGGTTCAGGGTCGCGGTTCCTAAGGCTTCGGCAAAAGGAGAACGCGGGTTAATCACCCCTAGGCTACCGGTTCGCATATTTTCAACAAACAAAACACTATCGACCCGATTGCGATAAGCGTCCGCTTCTACATGGAGTTGAATCCGGCTATAGGCAGCATACAGTCCATCGGGGGACAGCAAGGACGGCGAACGATAGTAGCGAACTCCGGTTTGTCCGTTGCTCTGCATGGTACTTTGGGTTTCGATTACCCAACTCCATGGAACGGGATGAGGACTATTCAAGGGATCTTGGACTGAACTGGTCACGCTATTTTCTTGAGTATCATTTTTTACTGTTTCTGCTGTGTCCGTGCTGCCATCACTCGTCACCTCGTTGGCGATGGCGGCTCCTTGCCCAAAAACTTGCCCACAGCTATACAGGCCTAAACAAATTCCCAAACAAACCTTAACGATCGTGCCCTGCATATTTGCTCCTCAACAAAACACCACTTAACTATATTTACTTATCCAACTCTGAATGCCCAGATTTCGGACAGAAACTTTACGACCTTTAACAACTGGTCAGAACTCAATGACAACGGAAAAGGAGTGAAGAGCTTGCAGAGGAGGCACTTCAGACTGCTATAGCGGTTGAACCGCCCAGGCGTAAATAGTAACAAATACTTAAGAAGATTGTCGATTGTTCAGCCTTGATTTAGGCTAAAACAGTAAGCCAATGTGGGTGAAATTATGCTGAAAGCTAGTGATATCATGACCCGTGACGTGGTGACCATCAAGGGCTTTTATACTGTGGATCAGGCAGTACGTTTGATGAGAGATAAAAAAATTCATACCCTGATCGTCGATCGCCGTACTGAAACCGATGCCTATGGGATCCTCAGCGATGCTGACATTGTTTACGAAGTTGCAGCCTATGGCTTAGATCCCAAGTCTGTCAGGGTTTATGAAATTATGACCAAGCCCTGTATTTCCGTTTCGCCGGATCTGGGGGTGGAATATGTGGCCCGGTTATTTCAACAAACGAATATCCGCTTGGCTCCCGTAATTGGGGATACGCTGCTCGGTGTAATTTCGGTGACGGATATTTTACAAAAAGGAGATTTTCTCGAAAAGCCCAAAGCCCTTTTGCTGGATGAGCAAATTTCCGCCGCGATTCAGTCTGCTCGGGCCACTTGTGAAAAGTATGGGGCCAGTTCCCCCCAATGTGCTGCCGCCTGGGACATTGTGGAAGAATTACAGGCAGAAGCAGCACACCAGCGGGCCGAAGTGATCCCCCATACGGCTTTTGAGGACTATTGTGAAGAGTATCCTGAAGCCCTAGAAGCTCGCATATACGAAGTATAGTCTTTGTTTGCCTTGACCCGTTCTAGGACTGTGGTCAAGTGGGAAGGGGCGCAAAGCGCCCCCTTCCCAGCCTTGAGCTTAAAGGACGGAAGAGGAAGAGCGTCGCCGCCGCAACCCTACGCCAAAATTAGATTTCGGTTTAGTTGCGGTGCGATATTTGCCATTGCCTTCGCCGTTAACAGCGGCCACCTGAGTCTCGGGGCGAGGTTCAGGACGTTTTGAGACGGTACGGGGTAAAATCGGTCGATCGCTGACGGGGAGCGCAGTTTCTTCTGTCGCCGCCTTCATGACCATCTCCCCCGAACTAACCCCCTGGACGATTACCACTTGGAGGGGGTTAATTTGCATTTCTCGACGGAAGCGGCGACGTAACCCTTGCTCAATCTGGATTTGAATGCCAGTCCAGTCCACCTCTAGCTCACCATTATCATTGGGACGGGCAAACTCATTCCAGCGATCGTTGAGAACCATTTCAACTTCTCGATTGACCCAGTTCTGCACACGGTGACGATCGGCAGCTAAGATCACACCGCGCAACTGTAAGGCGGGGATTTGGGCCAAACGACCATCTGGGGTGACCAACACCGAAACCGTCAGGATGCCATCTTCTGCTAACTGTTGGCGTTCTTTGAGAACGTGATTGTCCACAATTCCCACCCGGGAGGTATCCATCAGTTCAATGCCGGCGGACACCCGCTCGGTTTTCCGAATAGAGTCTGGGGTGAGTTCTACCACATCGCCGTTGTCAATAATGACCATATTGTCAGCGGGAATGCCCATTTTTTGAGCGGTTTCCGCATGTTTAATCAACATACGATGTTCACCATGTACCGGCAAGAAGAATTTAGGCTTGGTGAGGGCTAACATCAGTTTGTGATCTTCTTGGCAACCGTGACCAGAGACATGGATGCCCGCCTCCCGGCCATAGACGACTTTAGCGCCCAACATCATTAAGCGATCGATGGTATTGACCACCGCGATCGTATTCCCTGGAATGGGATTCGCCGAGAACACCACCGTATCTCCGGGGTTAATTTTGACTTGAGGATGCTCATCTCGGGCAATGCGGGTCAGAGCGGCTAAGGGTTCCCCTTGGGAGCCGGTGGTCAGAATTAAAATCTTTTCTGGGGGCAGATCTCGAATCGATTTGAGGGGCAAAAATAACTCATCTTTGCAGTGGATATATCCCAAATTACGGGCTTGGGCAATCACATTTAACATCGATCGGCCTAAGACACTGACATATCGGCCATGATGAGCCGCTAGCTCTAACAACATATTGACCCGATGGACAGAAGAGGCAAAGGTAGTGACCACTAAGCGCCCTTTTGCCTGACTAAAAACTCGATCGAGATTGGGGTAAACCGATCGTTCTGAGGGGGTAAATCCTGGTACTTCCGCATTTGTGGAATCACTAATTAAGCAGAGCACCCCTTGCTCACCATATTCGGCAATCTTTTGTAAATCAAACTTTTCGCCATCGACCGGGGTATGATCAATTTTGAAATCTCCCGTATGAATCACCACTCCGACAGGAGTCCGAATAGCCACGCTGAAACTATCAGAAATAGAATGGGTATTACGGATAAATTCAACAAAGAAATTAGAACCCACCCGCACGACTTCACGGGGCAATACCGTTTTCAAGTGGGTACGATCGGCCACCCCAGCTTCTTCCAATTTGCCATGGAGTAAGGAGAGCGCTAGGCGGGGCCCATAGATTACGGGAATATCAAATTGCTTGAGGTGAAACGGAATCCCCCCGATATGGTCTTCGTGACCATGGGTCACGATCATGCCCTTAATCTTATGTTGATTTTCTCGAAGATAATCGATATTCGGCAGAACAATATTGACTCCATGCATACCATCGGTGGGGAAAGCCAAACCGGCATCCAAAAGCATGATTTCATCGTTGTATTCAAAGACACAGGTGTTCTTACCAATTTCATGGAGACCACCGAGGGGGATAACTTTTAAGGCTGGATTAGATTGAGTCATAGCATCCTTTTTGATTGAAACAAGGTTATGGAAACTTTAGAAGAACTGTCCGGTGATGGCGACAAATAGAGGCAGACAGTATGGCAATGAATAGAGAGGAGAAGGATTCGATCGTTGTGGATAGGGTGAACATCATCAACCTCAAATCCCTAGGGTAAGGATAGATAGCGAAACATTTTATGAAACTTGGGATCCGATATAACACTCCTGATCCAGTGAAAATAGTAAGGTAACGTCGCTCAGGTCTAACCTTAGACTTGACTAGGATGGGAACTGAATTGTTCATCTAGATTTGCGTCATGAAGCTCATGCAACACATATACAATACATATAAAACCATTTATTCCCGGATTATTGATTTCAGGAGAAAGCGCTTGCCAAGTAGCATAATACTCCTGGATAAAATGCTTTTGCTTTCCGTAAACAGTCTTAAAGCTTTATACGAATTCACCTGTTCGCTTAAGGTGAAAGTCCCTGTCTGTTAATTTCCCTTATTGTAAGGATATTTTTGTTTTTAGGCAAGATTAAAGTGAAGGTTTTTAGGAAAAATGACATAGGCTTGGAGTTCGATGTTTATAATCTAATGGATCACAGAGATTACTGAGTTTTAGCGTCTCTCAGATCAAGGAAAAATTTAATTTCTTCATAACTTCGGCTATGAATTTTCTGGCTATTGCAGCTATCAACTTAAAGGCTTTTCACTGTCAGAACAACCGTCCTGAAGTTTATAGGGGTTTAAACTTGGCCAGGCAATAATTTTAGATCACTTAAAATGGTTTTGAGCATCGCCTCAGATTCTGGGGATAAGTCCGTTAAGGGCAAGCGAGGACGACCCACCGGCCAACCCATCAGGTTGAGGGCGGCTTTGAGGGGAATGGGATTGGTGGTGACAAAGAGGGCTTTGAACAAGGGCAGAAGCTCTAAATGGGTTTGGGTAGCGGTTTGAACATGACCGGTTTCAAAGGCTCGAACCATCGCTTGCAACCGATCGCCTACACAATGGCTGGCTACACTCACAACTCCTTTACCCCCAACGGACAAAATCGGCAGGGTCAAGGAATCATCTCCAGAGTAAATGTCGAAGGTGGGAGGGGTTAGGCGACGGACTTGGCTCACTTGATCTAAATTTCCACTGGCTTCCTTGATGGCAACGATGTTGGGGATTTCGGATAATTGGGCCACGGTTTCGGGAAGCAGGTTTTGTCCGGTTCGCCCCGGAATGTTATAGAGCATCAGCGGACAATCCGGACAGGCTTCGGCGATCGTTTTGAAGTGTTGATACAGCCCTTCCTGAGGGGGTTTATTGTAATAGGGCACCACTTGGAGGGAACCATC
>JBEAPM010000415.1:0-4408 GCA_041164445.1 Cyanobacteriota bacterium | reverse complement strand
AGTATTGCGGCGGTTGTCCTCGTTTATGCCCAGAGTTTACTGGGGGGAGTGGTGGCTTCCCGTTGGGCACTGCACCAATGCTTAGGCGGAGAAGGTGGGGAAGCGTTGTGCCATGTTATGAATAACCACATTATTGGCGTATTCCCTGCAACGATCGCTAGTGTTGGTTTAGTGATTTGGGCCAAGCGCATTCCTTGTTTATCGCCTCCGCTTCGACGTTTGAGTGTGGGTATTGTCTTGGTTCTCCTGAGTCAAATTGCCCTGGGCATTCTCGCCTACAAACTACACCTGCAAATTGAGCCCTTAACCGTTGCCCATCAATCGGTCGGGGCCATGCTTTTGGGGGTATTACTGGCGTTTACCCTGGTCGTGTGGCGAGATTCTGCCCCTGTACCTGAGTTTTAACTCCAGGGTGAGTCTCAAACTTAGAACTTGAGCACCCCGAGCAATTGTGGTGGGTGGCGCAGCGGCCCGCCTCAATTCTTACGCCTGCCTAGCAAGAGGTGCTCACGTCACCTTCACACCCCAAAACTTACAATCCCAAACTTACAACCCCAAACTTCATTCAACTATGCAACCCACTGTTCTTGTTCATCATCATAACTTTTGGCAAGTCCTCCAAAGCTATTACCAACTGACCAAACCTCGCATCATTATTTTGTTGTTGATTACCACTGCTGCCGGAATGTTTGTCGCAGCAGAAGGACGGGTTGATCCGGGACTCTTTTTAGTGACTCTGGTTTCTGGTGCCCTCGCTTCGGGCTCAGCCAACACCATTAACTGTCTCTACGATCGCGATATTGATTACATTATGGAGCGTACCCGCTGGCGGCCCCTTCCCTCGGGCCGCATTCAGCCCCGGGATGCCCTCATTTTTGCCATGGCCTTAGCCGCCACTTCTTTCACTCTGCTGACCACCTTTGCTAACCTCTTGGCCGCTTGTCTGGCCATGTCTGGCATTGTCTTCTATGTGTTGGTCTACACCCATTGGCTCAAGCGCCACAGTACCCAAAATATTGTGATTGGGGGTGCAGCCGGTGCAATTCCGCCTTTGGTGGGTTGGGCTGCGGTTACCGGGGATTTGGGCTGGGCTCCTTGGGTCATGTTTACCATTATTTTTCTCTGGACTCCGCCCCACTTTTGGGCCCTGGCCTTGATGATTCGGGATGACTATGCAGCGGTTAATGTTCCCATGCTACCGGTCATTGCCGGAGATGAAGAAACCGCTTGGCAGATTTGGCTTTACTCCCTGATCTTGATACCGTTTACGATCGCTTTAGCCTATCCTCTCCAAGTGAATGGTGTCTTTTACATTGGCGTTGCAGTCCTGTTAGGCGTTATTTTTCTCCAAAAAGCCTGGCAACTCTTAAAAGCCCCGAGCGATCGTCAAGTGGCCCGCAGTTTATTTAAGTTTTCCATTTTTTACTTAATGCTCCTCTGTGCGGGAATGGTGGTGGATGTACTGCCTGTAACCCATAAACTCTTCGCGCTTTTGCCCTTTTAGTGTCGTTCCGTCATGTTGAGTGTTGGCTACCAACTTAAGGCGGAAGAGTCCGGCGCGGAGCGCCGGACTCTTCAGTGGAAAGCCGAGTGTTGTTGAGTATCGTTTTCGTTGATTCCTGCCCCTTCACCGAAGGGGAGATCCCCGATACACTTGGATTGGCGGGTAGTCTAACCCCGTTTGAATCCCCCTCCATCTCCCTTAATACGGGAGACTTCTAGACCTTGGGAACCCCTTTAGGGTAAGAGGCTTGGGGGGATTAACTGCGGTTTAAGGCAACCCTACCTGTTCAACACCCTCAAAACACAGACCGAACGGAATGCTTCACCCTTGGTTAACTACTCTTTCCCACTGTCCGGCCATCGCTATTATTCGATCGTTACGGCGGGATTGGGGCTATCAAATGGCGATCACGGCGATCGAAGCGGGGCTGTCTTGCATTGAAATTACCTGGGGAGAGGAAGCCGTTACCCTCGATCTGATTCAACAACTCCGCCAGGACTTTCCCCACTGTTCCATTGGGGTGGGCACTATTCTTCGGCAGAGCCACTTAAAGGACGCGATCGCAGCGGGCTGCCAGTTTGCCTTTAGTCCCATTTTTGACGCGGACTGTCTACACCATGCTGAAGCGACTGGACTGCCCTTCATTCCCGGAGCCTTAACTCCCACCGAAGTCTGGACAGCGTGGCAAGCCGGAGCGATCGCCGTCAAAATTTTTCCGATCAAAAGTATGGGGGGCAGTACTTATCTCCGTTGCTTGAGGGAAGCCCTGGGTGACCAGGTTCCGCTCATTCCCACGGGTGGGGTGAGCCCCAGCAATACATTAGACCTACTCATTGCTGGTGCAATGGGGGTGGGTCTCTCGGGGGGACTGTTCCCTCGTCTGCCAGATGGTGCGCCAGATCTAGTCCAGACCCAGACGATCGCTACTCAACTGGTAAGAGGATTAGGGGGGTTAGGGAGTAGGGGTTAGGGATTAGGGATTAGGGATTAGGGATTAGGGATTAGGGGTTAGGGGTTAGGGATTAGGGGTTAGGGGTTAGGGATTAGGGGTTAGGGATTAGGGGCTAAGTGAACCTTTAAGCTGTTTTAAAGAACCGAATCAGTTCCCGTGCGTGAAGTAAAAACTGACTATCCTCATTGAGTTGAGCGATCGCTTTGGATGCGTCTTGATGTTGTTGTACCAGTTGTTCTTCCGTCGTGGTTTTGAACTGGGCAAACCGTTGCCGTAGATCCTGCCATTCCCGTTGATGTTGGGCAACGATCGACTCTGGATTTTGAGCATCCCATTGGCGCGAGAGTTCTTCGAGTTGTGTCTCAATTTGCCCGATGCGCTGCCGCAGTTCCAGCACATCGGCGCGGGGATAGCGTAACTGTTCCTGAATCAAACCTAAGCGCAGCGCAAGGTAGGCATAGGTGCGTACCCCTGGGCGCAGGAGGGTTAAGCCTAAGGTTGCAGCGGCTGCTACATAGCCCACCGGGCTAATGCCTGAGGTTGCCAGCAGGTACAACCCGAGGGCGGATAATATATGTAAACTAATGGCTACCCCCAAGCCCCAACGTTTGACTCTTTGGGCAAATTGGAGTTGGGGTTCACTCATCGTAATGCCTTGTTCACGGGAGATCTGAGCTTCCGTAAGGACTTCTTGGGCCGCAAAGAAAATATTCCAAGGAATAGTCACGATCGCCAGTAACCAGTAAAAACTAGCTATTCCCACAAACCAATCCAACAAGCTTCCGGCGGGAATTTGAAGCCAGTGTAAAATCACAATGACTAGCAATGCGGTTAGACCAATCCCCAAGCCAAAGCTGTAGGTTACGGTCATGGACGTTGTTTTCATGGGTGCTCCTTACGCCAGAACATCTGGGCTATAACTTTTTTCTCACGGTAGCGATCGTGAGGATGGCTGCTCTGGAGAACTGTGCAACTTTGTCAAGCGGTCTGAGGATCTCAGGATCTAAAATCAATATGCGTCGTTTCTTATTGAGAATCTTGGCGGCCCTCGGGGTTGCCCTCACCGTTCTGGTGGCCAGCTTGGGCTGGCGGATTCTGAGCTTTCAGGTCACCCCGGCTGGAACATTTGACTGTGGCATCATTTTGGGTGCAGCGGTTATCGATGATAGGCCCTCCCCGATTTTTCAAGCCAGGATTGATCACGGTATTGATCTCTATCAGCACGGCAAGGTTAAGGCCTTGATCTTAACGGGGGGAGTGGGCCAGGATGACACCCTTGCCGAGGGGGAGGTGGGGGCAATCTATGCCGAGAAAAAGGGGGTGCCTGCTGCTGACCTCTGGGTGGAACGGCAATCTAAAACAACCTTAGAGAACTTAGCGGGGGCACAGGTGTTGATGACTGAGCAGGGGTTCCACTCCGCCCTGATTGTTTCCGATCCCCTGCATTTGTACCGAAGTGTCACCATCGCCCAATGGCTGGGTATGGAGGTTGCCCCTTCTGCTACACCCTACAGTCGCTACAAGACCTGGAAAACTAAGTTCCCATTTTTTCTCCGGGAACTGTATTTCACCCTCCATTTTTGGGCGAGTACCTTCAGGGCTTAAGGGTTAATTAACAGTAATTATTTTACTGCCAATTACTAACTTATGCTAATATTTACTAATGGGATACATCCCACTCAGAAAAGCGGTCGAATTTCTGGGTTTGCATCCCAATACCTTAAGGAAGTACGTAGATGAAGGCAAAATCAAAAGCATCAAAAATGCAGCAGGGCAAAGACTTTACGATGTTGAATCCTATCAACGCGAGTCAACTAGACCTGCCACTCTGTGCTATTGCCGAGTCAGTTCAACTCAGCAGCGAGACGATCTTGCCAGGCAGGTTGAATTTATGCGAGAGCGGTATCCAGAAGCCGAAATCATCCAAGACATCGGCTCTGGACTCAACTTCA
>JBEAPM010000414.1:0-6461 GCA_041164445.1 Cyanobacteriota bacterium | reverse complement strand
CAGTTCGCAGTAGTTCAAGAAATTCTTCTTTGTCATTATCTGTTGCAACTTCTGAGTCAATTTTCAGTATGTTTTTATCTGGTGTGCCGAATGTATCCGTTTTCCAAATACACCTTTCGATACGTTCTCGGGTAAGTATTGAGTTCCTATCCTTCATATTGGCAAATTTGTCATAGAAGGCACGCAAGATCAGCATTAAGGTTGTAAGTCGTTGCTGTCCATCAATAACCTCAGATCTTCCTTTTTCATTTTTAAATGTGACAATAGAGCCAAGAAAATACTCTTCGTTTTCATCAAACGTCTCGTAATTATTATCTGGAAATGAAAATAGAAAAATATCATCCCAAAGGGTTTGACATTGCTGCTCATCCCAAGCATAAGGGCGTTGATAGTCGGGGATAAGAAAATCTACTTTTCTATCTGAAAATAGATCAAAGATTGTTTTTTGATCCACATTAAGTTTTGACATTTTTTTCTCCTCGCAATTTAGTCAGGTAATAACCAAGTTCATTCAGCGGATATGTATCCAAAAGTTTCAACTACAACAGAATAGAGTACAAAAGACAAGAAAAATCCTCAAGGATTATTACATAGATTACAAAAATTAAAGTGAAGACTCGTGGATAGGTTCAGAAACTACATTACCAGAATCAGGGCATAAGGTTTAGATAACTTTGGCTGAGCCAAAAACTACAGGCGGCGGCCCCCAAGGGAACGGTGAGGTTATCTAAGCCCAGTTTAGAAAAAGCTTCTAAAACCGTGGTTGTCAGGGCTACCGCCACCGCAATCCCCAGCAAGACCAGTGGGGGTAAAGGTAATGTCCAAAGCACGATCGCACAGACTAAACCACTCACGATCGCCATAGTCAGGGATCCTTCCACACTCTTATTCATCCCCCAGATCGAGTAGGAATGTTGTCCCCATCGCCGTCCCACAAGGGCAGCTAACCCATCTCCCCACGTCATACACAACACGCCCACAACGGCAAACTGAGGATGATGCAAAGGCCAAAACCAGGCCACTAACAGCCCAATACTGATGGCATAAAAAAAAGTGCCCCAACTCTTACGGCCAACGCTTTCAATCCCAGGTAAGAGCGGGAAAAAATAAGAGAGCAGGGCAATCCCCGCAAAGATGAGACTAGAGGCAATGCCAATCCAGAAGGGAATCTGTAACCACCAGGCCAGCACAATGACATTGCCTGCACCAATATGAACAATCTTGCGCGTCAATTCTGAGGAACCGAGTTGTTGCTCGTGAACCCACCAGGCTATTCCCCCCACGAGGCCTAGCCAGGCTGCGGCAATGCCCACATTGGGTAAAATCCCAGTTTCTAATAAGGCTGCAATCACTATTTTACTCGTCGAATGGGGCAGGCTCCTGAGTACGAAACCGGAGGGTGACCGGCCATCATTAATAGTAATCAACTTCGGGCTGCGGCATCGCCATTTCAAAATTGGAGGCATCGTACAGGTAACGAAGCGTTTCTTCCTCTAACCGATGAATATGATAGGCTTCAACAGTATTGGTATTGCGAAGGGCAGAAAGATAGCCATCCACATAAAGGCGCAAGTCGTCAAAGCGATACCCCCGCTCCCACAACGAAGTCATTGCATCGGTGAGTTTTTGATAGTGGCGAATGATTAGCGGATCTTGCAACATTGGCTTAAGTCGGTCTCAACCTAGATATATCCATGATATAGGTTAGCCTACCATTCTGGCCACAGGTCTTACCCTGTTTACAATTTTGGTGAGTTTGTCCGGGGGATTTGCTAGGGAACATCACCAAAGCGATCTATACTATCTAGGCCACGTCAGGTCTGGGAGCCTTCACTACCCTACCGTTTCAGTTGGTACCTACTTGCAATAATTGTAATAATCTCTCAGGAAAGGATCTCCATGATTCACGAAGTCTTTATGCCGGCCCTTAGTTCCACCATGACCGAGGGGAAAATTGTTGAATGGCTGAAGTCTCCCGGTGACAAAGTTGAGCGGGGCGAAACCGTGGTGGTAGTGGAATCGGATAAAGCCGATATGGATGTGGAGTCCTTTAATGAAGGGTTTTTAGCCGCAGTCCTTGTTCCGGCTGGGGAGTCTGCTCCGGTGGGCAACACCATTGCCCTCTTGGCGGAAACAGAAGCGGAAATGGCAGAGGCCCAAGCCCGAGGAGCAAGCACTTCAGCCCCCTCGGTTCCCGCCCCCACTCCGGCGGAAACGATCGCACCGGCTGCAGAACCAGAGCCCGTTCCGACGGCGGCGGTCAGTAATCGGGTGGTAGTTTCTCCCCGGGCCCGCAAATTGGCTAAAACCCTAGGGGTAAATTTAGAAACTTTGAAAGGCACCGGCCCCCATGGTCGCATTGTGGCGGCGGATGTTGAAAAGGCTGCCGGTAAAGTCCCCACCCCCAGCCCCGTTTCTAGCTCCAGTTCCACCGCGATCGTTCCCAGTGCCCCCAGCCCGGTCGTTGCCACCGGAAGCAGTGCCGCTGCCCCAACTCCTGTCCCCAGCAAACCCCCCGCTCCGATCGTTGCCGGTCAGATTACCCCCTTCAATACTCTGCAACAGGCGGTAGTGCGGAATATGATGGCCAGCCTTCAGGTGCCCACCTTCCGGGTTAGCTATAGCATTACCACTGACGCTTTGGATGCCCTCTATAAGCAAGTGAAGTCCAAAGGGGTGACCATGACTGCCCTTTTAGCCAAGGCGGTAGCGGTAACTTTGAAAAAGCATCCCGTGGTCAATGCGAGCTTCCAAACCGAAGGTATTTATTACAACAACGCCATCAATATTGCGATCGCTGTGGCCATGGCGGATGGCGGCTTAATTACCCCCGTCTTGCAGAATGCGGATCAGACCGATCTCTATGCCCTATCCCGTCAGTGGAAAGACTTAGTGAGTCGCTCCCGCACCAAGCAACTGAAACCTGATGAGTACAGCACCGGCACCTTTACCCTCTCTAATTTAGGGATGTTTGGGGTCAATAGCTTTGATGCCATTTTGCCGCCCGGCCAGGGTTCAATTTTAGCGATCGGTTCCGCAAAACCCACGGTCATTGCCACAGAAGAGGGATTGCTCGGGGTTCGTCGCCAAATGCAGGTCAACATTACCTGTGATCACCGCATTATTTACGGCGCAGATGCAGCGCAGTTCCTCCAAGATTTAGCCACCCTCCTGGAAACGAACCCGCAATCCTTGACCCTCTAAATTCGGCTCCCATCGGCTACCACCCTCGAAACAGGTGGGGGAGGTCATGGAACTCGATTGTTTGGCCGTTTTATTAGAGAATAAACGAGGTGATCCCCGATCTCGCTAGGGACAGGGGGTAACAGACCGTATTAGGAGGTTGCGATTTTGGCTAAAAAAAGTATTGCAAATTTGACCGCTGCAGATCTATCCGGCAAGCGGGTTTTAGTCCGGGTTGATTTTAATGTTCCCTTGGATGAAAGTGGCAACATCACCGATGATACTCGCATCCGTGCTGCTCTACCGACCATTCAAGATCTGATCAGTAAAGAAGCCAAGGTGATTCTCTGTAGTCACATGGGTCGTCCCAAGGGTAAACCGGTGGATAGTATGCGCTTGACCCCAGCGGCTGCACGCCTAGGTGAACTGTTGGGTAAATCCGTCGTTAAACCCTATGACTGTATTGGCGATGCGGTCAAAACCCAGGTTGATGCCATGGGCAACGGTCAAGTCATCCTCTTGGAAAATTTACGCTTCCATGCAGAAGAAGAAGCCAATGATCCGGAATTTGCGAAAGCCTTGGCTGATCTGGCCGAAGTGTATGTTAATGATGCCTTTGGGACAGCGCACCGCGCCCATGCTTCTACGGAAGGGGTCACTAAATTCCTCTCTCCCAATGTGGCGGGATATTTAATGGAGAAGGAACTGCAATATCTCCAAGCTGCCATTGAAAATCCCCAGCGTCCCCTAGCGGCTATTATTGGCGGATCGAAGGTCTCTAGTAAAATTGGCGTGATTGAAACCCTCCTGGACAAAGTGGATAAGCTGCTGATTGGAGGGGGGATGATCTTCACCTTCTACAAAGCACGGGGCTTGTCCGTGGGTAAGTCTCTGGTGGAAGAAGATAAGCTCGAACTCGCCAAAGCCTTGGAAGCGAAAGCCAAAGAGAAAGGTGTAGAGTTTTTATTGCCCACGGATGTGGTCGTGGCGGATAACTTTGCCAAAGATGCCAATGCTCAAACCGTAGCGATCGAGGCTATTCCTGATGGATGGATGGGCTTAGATATTGGGCCCGATTCTGTGAAAACCTTCCAAGCCGCCCTCGCCGGATGTAAGTCCGCCATTTGGAACGGGCCCATGGGGGTTTTTGAGTTTGACAAATTCGCCGTTGGTACCGAAGCGATCGCTCATTCTTTAGCGAGCCTCACCAAACAAGGAGTCATCACCATCATTGGTGGCGGGGACTCTGTAGCCGCAGTAGAAAAAGTGGGCGTAGCAGACCAAATGAGCCACATTTCTACTGGTGGTGGAGCTAGCCTAGAACTTCTAGAAGGCAAAGAACTTCCAGGGGTTGTCGCGTTAGATGAAGCCGTATAGCAGGATGAACTAAAAACTATAGGTCAACTCGATTCATTGTGGCGGTGCATCTGCCCGTCACAATCCCTATTCTTGTATGAGTAGCAGGGAAAATTTGTGAATTTTTCGAGGTACCCTATAGCCCTATCTAAAGTTATGCTGAAATGGGAGCGTGCCATAAACTGATGGGTACTCCCATTTTTTATTGTTCTGTTTTGCCCTATCTAGGCTTTCCGCTCAAAGCGGAAACATTAGCGAGAGAGTGCCACGTTTTCTCACCTTAAGTTGGCTCCTCCCCATCAACGTATGTATATTTAAAACATTGTAACATAAAATACATAAGTATAAATTTTACATGGCTATAATCAGCCCGTGATTAAACCCTCAATATATTGTGGTGTGGGCTGAATTCAATGCAAAAATGCCTTAGAAAGGTGCTGATCCTAAAGACAGTTGCCCTCTCGTACTGTTTGATGGGATTCAATTCGGTTCTTGCTGATGAAAGTGTTTCTATTTCATCAGACGTTTCAAGTCAAAACTCACAACAACTAGAGCCTGTCGATGCTGAGATTAATCAAAGCTTAGAAACAACAAGCTCTAAAACAAGTTCAGATTTAAATTTAGAGGTTGAAAGTTCCGAAGTCAGTCCAGATCTAGAGATAGAGTATTTAGATACTCCCAATAGCATGGGACAGGTGAACTCTATCTTTCTGCTCAAAGATGTTTCTGCAACCGATTGGGCCTTTCAATCTTTAAAAAGCCTAGTTGAACGATATAACTGTATTGCAGGTTATCCCGATAGCACGTTTAGGGGAAATCGTACCCTGAGCCGCTATGAATTTGCAGCAGTTTTAGATTCCTGTTTGCGACAAGTTGAGAGTTTAATGGACTTTGGTTCCATGCCATCTAAAGAGGATTTAGATGTCTTGAGTAGGCTCACAACAGACTTTGAACAGGAACTCGCCGAAATCAGTAGCCGCTTAGACAATGTAGAGTCAATAGTTTCTGTTTTAGAAGATAACCAATTTTCTACTACAACAAAGCTGAGTGGTTTAGCCTTTTTCAATTTAACCCATGCCCTAGCTGGAGGGAATGTCAGGGTTGAAACGGACAATTTAGATGCCCCCGTGAGAGGTAATGTTCGGGATGGTGCGGGTAATCCATTAGTCAGTACGAAAACGGATGATCCGGGTACAACCTTTAGCAACTTGGTCTGGCTGACCCTGAATACTTCCTTTAGTGGCAAAGATAGTTTGGTAACCCAATTAGCAGTTGGGAATGGAAACTCTCCTGCCAATTCCTTTGCTTCTGCGGGGCTGTTTAATACGTTTGGCGTTCCATTTATGGATCAAACGGCTGGAACAGTCGGTACAGATGTCGTTCTTCGGGAACTTTTTTATAGTTTCCCCGTAAACGATCGTTTGCGATTAGTCGTTGGACCAAGGATCAATTGGTATCGATACTTCGATGGCAATGCCTATACGTTCTTCCTCAATGGTGCCGGTAGTTTTAACTCCATTGGCAGCACCCTTTCTAATACTTTAGATCGGGGTTCCGGGGTAGTTGGGTTGTGGAACATTAACAAAAAGCTACAACTCAACTTTGGTTATCTTGGGGAAAGTACAGAATTTCTGCCCAATAGCTTATTTAACACGGCAAACAATCCACAGGACGGATTATTTGGGGGGACAAACACTAGCACCGTCGAGTTAACCTATTCTCCCACCAAAACCTTTAATGCCCGTTTCCTATACAACTATTCCCATCTCAACTCCCTATTTGGAACCATTGGGGGTGCCATGGGAGAGCCCATTTATGGTATTGCCGATGATGGGGTAAGTGGAGGGGGCTTAAATGATTCTTGGGCACACACTTTTGGGGTAAACTTTGACTGGGCTGTTAACGACAAAATGGGGGTTTTT
>JBEAPM010000413.1:0-4557 GCA_041164445.1 Cyanobacteriota bacterium | reverse complement strand
CCTGAACCAATCAGGTTTAGAGTAAATCCGAGCTAGGGAAGCACTCGGAAGTCTGTAACATCTAGTGACTCGATGGGCTATTCACCACTTACGTTGTCCGAATTGGCTTGGACAATCCCCGTCGCTTTAGCGCGGGGTTGGTGAACGTGCTTAAATCTATCATGCATTATTAACCGTCCTGTGAGACGAGACAAAGCGGAGAATTTTTCTGCTCATCCAGAGAAGTCAGCAAAAGCCTAGGCTTGAGGGGTATTCTATTAGGGTAGACCTGGGCCAGTAGACTGTTCACTTTTCTACGCAGGGGAAGAGATTATGGCGAGGGACTGCGCCACCTGCCACCATCATCGAGAGACCCAGCAGTGTTCCAGTCGCAGCCAAAAAAACAACAGAAGTGTGCTCCGCCTAGCGCCTATTCTTCTGCCTTAACGCCTTTCGTTGATAACCTGTTCACAAATGTTATTGCAATTCTCAAAAGAAGATGATCAGCAATTTGGATTGAGCCAGGCTTGGCAGAAGTTTGGCAGAAGCTTGGTGCAAAAAGGCCCGCATATCTTCTGGCTGGCAGTCATTTATTTCCTCGGTGCCAAGTTAGGGCAGATCTTAGCAATTCCGCCCGGTAATGTCACACCCGTGTGGATTCCGTCTGGGATTATTCTGGCGGTGATCCTAACCAAAGGATATGACCTGTGGCCGGGCATTTTCCTCGGGGCTTTTCTCGGCAATGTCTCCGCTTATTTCAGTACCGATTCCGTTGCTACGATCGTGAAGTCCCTGATTGCGGGGACGGCCAACGGTATTGGGGACAGTCTCTGTGCTACGGTCGGCGCTTTTCTGATTCTCAAATATACTCAAACGACTTTTCCCTTCAATCGTTTCCGTCATGTTTGCTCTTTTATCGTGCATGGCGCGATCGTTGGGTCATTGATTAGTGCCTTCTGGGGGGTCACGAGTCTCTGCGCCACGGGCTTTTTACCTTGGGATCAATATCTATCGGTATTACTGACCTGGTGGACGGGAGATGGGGTTGGCGTTCTTATCCTGACCCCTGTGCTGCTCTCCTGGATGAACAGACCGCAAAATGAGCATATCGGGTTGGCCGTTCGCCTGGAAACGATCGTTTATTTGAGCCTGATTACCTGTACAACTTTTTATAGTTTGCTCCCTTACCGCATTCATATTGACCTGTTGATCCTGCTACCCTTGAGTATGTGGTCTATTTTTAGACTCAATCAGGAAATCACCCATCTTTCTATCTTAATTATTTCGGGGACTGCCATTACATTTACCGTTCTGAATATTGGGTTGTTTCAGCAGCAGAATTTAAATAGTATCTTGATTGAATTACAATTATTTATTGCCGTTATTTCCATCAGTCTTTTAATTTTTAAGAGTATTTTTATCGAGAAAGCAACAGCCCAAGCAGAGTTAAGTCATCTCAATGCAACCTTAGAGCAGCGCATTAGGCAACGAACCCTAGAACTCGAACAACAACGGGACTCTCTCAAACAGAGCGAAGCAAAAATCCGGAACTTAATCCAAAGTCTCTATTCTGGTGTTGTTGTTCACCATGCCGATACCTCTATTCTTCTTAGTAACCCCCGAGCAGAAGAAATTTTGGGGCTTAATTTGGAGCAAATGCAAGGCAAACTAGCGATCGATCTCTATTGGAAATTTATTGATGAAAATTACCAGACCCTGGGGATAGAAGATTACCCTATTAGCCAAGTCTTGAAGACCCTAAAGCCCTTAGAAAATATGGTTGTGGGTATTCTCAGGCCCGATCGTCATTCCGTGACTTGGGTACTGGTCAATGGGTTCCCCATCTTCAATCCTAATGGAGACTTGAGTGAAGCTATTATTTCCTTTGTGGATATTACTAATTTGAAGACGGCGGAGGAAAAAAATCGTCATTCAGCCGTAGTTTTTGACAGTACCATAGAAGGGATATTCATCACCGATTTAGACAGTAACATTATCAATATTAATGTAGCCTTTACACAAATCACCGGCTATTCCCGAGAAGAAGTCATTGGCCAAAAGACCCATCTGTTCAAATCCGGAAAGCATGAGGCAGAGTTCTACCAACAAATGTGGGACTCGATTCAACAGCAGGATCACTGGCAAGGCGAAATTTGGAACCGTCGCAAAGACAATAGTCTCTACCCCGCCTTATTGAATATTAGTGCTGTCCGAGATGACCAAGGTAAGAAAACCGCCTACGTTGCCGTATTTAGTGACATTACTCAGATCAAGCAATCAGAACAACATCTAAACTATTTAGCCCATCATGATTCTCTAACGGATTTACCCAACCGATTATTATTTAATTCCTGTTTACAGCATTCTATTCAACAAGCCTTGCGTCATAATTCATCCCTAGCGGTTGTTTTTGTCGATTTGGATCATTTTAAGAATATTAATGACAGCTTAGGACATCATGCCGGAGATGAATTATTAAAACAAGTTGCCCAACGTTTAAAAAATATGATTCGGAGTAATGACATTATTGCCCGCATTAGTGGCGATGAATTTGTTTTGCTCCTAGAGGATATCTATCAACAAGATGCCATCATCATCATCTTAGAAAAACTCATGAGCAGTTTCAAGGAACCTTTTGATGTCTTAGAAACAAAACTCTATATTTCTGCCTGTATGGGGGTTAGCCTCTTTCCTCAGGATGGAATCACCGTGATTGATTTAATGCGTAATGCTGATCTAGCGATGTACCAGTCCAAAGAAGAGGGTCGCAATACCTACAAGTTTTTCACCGCAGATCTCACGGAACGTGCTCTGCACCGGGCCCGCATTGAAAATGCACTTCAGGAGGCCTTACTGCGACAAGAATTTTATCTGATGTATCACCCCCAAATCCATCTCCAAACCAACCAGATTGTCGGCATGGAAGTGCTTCTGCGGTGGCAGCATCTGGAAATGGGCATGATCTCCCCGGCGATCTTTATTCCCATTGCGGAGCAAAATGGACTGATCCGAGATTTAGGGCGCTGGGTTTTACTCCTGGCCTGTCGCCAAGGCAAAGTATGGCTCGATCAAGGGGTCAATTTTGGCCGCATGGCGATCAATGTTTCAGGGAAACAGCTACAGGATAAGGACTTTGCCAGTGATGTGTGTTGGATCCTTGAAAACACTGCCTTTCCGCCCCAGCATCTGGAACTAGAAGTTACGGAAAGCTTTGTCATGCGGGTTCCGGAAGTCAGTATTCAGCATCTCAGTCATCTGAAAGCACTGGGGATTCAAATCTCGATCGATGACTTTGGGACGGGCTATTCCTCCCTGAGCTACCTCAAACGGCTCCCCATCGATAAGCTGAAGATTGACCAAACCTTTATTCGAGATATTTATACTGACTCTGATGATATGGCCATTACCTCCTCGGTGATTGCTATGGGCCACGCTCTGGGGTTGACGGTCATTGCTGAGGGGGTAGAGACGGAAAGTCAAGCCCAATTCCTGAAAGATCAGCACTGTGATGAAGCCCAGGGCTATCTGTACAGCAAACCCCTGTTGGGAGAAGATTTCCTTACTTTTTTAGAGAAGTGGCCAGCGAACAGTCCTGGCCTAGGGCACATCATCAATTAAATCGAGAACTCTTCGGATATAGTTATGACGGAACCAAGTTTATTTGCCTTTGACTTTGACGGGGTACTGTGCGACGGCGTACTGGAATATTTTCAAGTGGCCTGGCGCACCTATAGTCAGATTGCCCCTCAAATGGGAATCCAGGAGAATCTCGATCCCCTTCAGGCCCCTCCCGAACTGTTTGCCTCCTTTGCCCAAGGGCGAGCTGTCATTGAAACCGGGTGGGAAATGCCCTTACTGATCCATGTCCTGCGTCAAGGGCGATCCCTCTCGGATATTTTCGATCGCTGGTCAGATATTCTGGCAGAGCTGAAGGCTGCCGCCCAGATGCCTTCCCCTCCAGAGTTGGCCCATCACTTGGATCGGGTCAGAGATCACTGGATTGCAGCAGATTTAACCGACTGGTTAGCCCTACATCGCTTTTATCCCGGTGTGATTGAGTGCATCCAACAACTCCGTCAGCAAGGGCATATCTTAGCGATCGTTTCCACTAAAGAAGGGCGCTTTATTCAACAACTCCTCGCACAATCTCAAGTTGCCTTTCCCGCAGAGCAGATTTTTGGCAAAGAAGTGAAGCGATCGAAAAAAGAAACCTTAAAAGCGCTGATGGCAGACTATCCCCAGTGCCAGATTTTTCATTTCCTTGAGGATCGCTTGGCTGCCCTAGTGGCAGTGAAAGGCGATCCTGCACTGCAGTCCGTCAATCTTTATCTGGCAGGATGGGGATACAATACTGAGGGCGATCGGGAGTCTGCCCGCCAAGACGATCGCATTCAATTGTTAGAAACGATCGCAGAATTACCGGTTTGAGTTTTAAGTTTTACGGTCAGAAAACTGCCTAAGGATCGTGAATTAAATAAACCGGAAAGTTCAGGATTAAACCACAGAGGCACAAAGAACACAAAGGTATTCCTTCGGGGCTTCGGTGTCTTGGTAGTGAAATTCCAGGTTATAAAGTCC
>JBEAPM010000412.1:0-5259 GCA_041164445.1 Cyanobacteriota bacterium | reverse complement strand
CGGCGCTTCGCGCCGCACTCTTCCACCTTAAGTTGTTAGCCTTTTTTTGGGGGATTTGGATGTCTTCAGAGCGCCTTAGAAGCGCATGAAACTGCGAATAAGACCCACCACCAAGGTATTATTGGCATCATTGTGCTCTGGGTTAAACACAGCATAAATCCCAGGAGTAATAAAGAAACGGGGCGTTACCCGGTGACGATAGTAAGCCTCGACGTGATAACTTGTCGAGTCGTTATCTTCAAAGGGTTTAAAATCGTTACTAACCGCCTTAGGAGGCATACCAAATAGGAAACCTAACTCATTCCCTTTGCGGAAGACATCAGCAACCGTCATCCCTAAGGCCCAGTTCCAAACGTCTGCGGTATCGCCATTGTTCACAACATTACTACCCGGAGGAAGCCCTCCAATGGTTGTGGTTTCCTCTGCCGTTGCGTGGCCATAATTGACCCATCCCCCAAAGCCAAAACGCTTATTAATGCGGTAATTGCCCTGAATCCCCAACAAATGGGCACTGGTGGCCGTTGCATCCCCAAAGGGAGCTTGGGCATTACGACTACCGACAAAGCCGGTAATGGTAATAGGGGGTGCGGGATCATCCAGATAGAGATGAGAATAAGTCAGGGCTAGACCCAGTTTAGGCGTGGGGGTAAAAGTTGTCTGGGCAATAAAACGATTTTGAGCACTAAAGAACCCCTCTTCAGGAACCTCGGCATCCGTTCCCCCTACGGTGTAACCACCCCCCACCGCAAACCAATCATTCACTTGATAGTTGGTGAGAAAACCTGCACCCACCGCTGGTCGATAAATGGGGCTACGACGACCAAAGCGGGAATTGGCCTGGGTTGGACTGAGGTCAGGAATAATATGGTTAGCCACTAAGCCCACGGGCCCGACTCGTAAAACCCCTTTCTTGGCGTAACGGGTTTGATAAAAGAGGTAATTGAGGCTGAAGTCTGTGCTAGCGGGAATGGCATCAACCCAGGTCATGTCGGTACCGGTATTGGCCCGGTTGTTGTTGGGTAAGTTGCTGTAAAACAACTCAACTCTGACAAAATCCCGACCCCGTACCTTCGTATCTACATCTAAAAGGATATTTCCTGTGGTAAAGGTGGTATTGGCATTGGGGATGGTGCCACCGGTGCCCCGACCGGGAGGGGAGTTAAAGCTATCACCAAAGGTATCGAGCAAAACAAACTCAGCAATCCCAAAGAGGGTGGTGCGTTTAACAAATTGCTGATCTTCTAAGACGGAAATTTGATCTTCTAGGCTATCTACCCGCTGATTGAGTTCTGCCAGTTCTGCCTGAAATTCTTCCTGAAGCCGCTGAACAACAGCAAGTTCTTCTTGAGTTACGTTATTTGCCGTGACATCAGCGATCGCTTGATTGATAACCCCTAAGCAGGTGTTCAGGACTTCCGCAAATTCATAGCGGCTAATCACCGCATCCTCGCTGAAGTAACTGGGTAAGCATTGGTATTGCTGGGAGAGTTGCCGCAGGGCTTGGGCTGCCCAGTGTCGAGCGTCAATATCTTGGAGTTGGGAGACCGGCGTAGATTGAACCAGGGTATCCTGGGCTAAAAGTTTGGGTTGAGAATCACTTTGAGGGGCTTCTGTTAAATCCGTTAAGGTGGTGATCGGATTTTCGGTAAACAGGTTCTCTAAAGCGATCGTTTCCTCCGACTCTCCAGAGAAATTGAAGGGATCCTGACCTTGAAAAGCGGTTGATAAACGATCGGCAGAGGTATTGTCGATCAGATCTTCAGCCCCGATCGCAGGGGTACTCGCACCTAACTGTAAGCCCAGTAAGGCCAAGGAAAAATAAAGATAAGAATTAGAAATCATTGCTCCTCACATCCACACAAACTCACGTCTACACTATAGTGCCTCTGCCCAGATTTACAAAATCCTTGACACAAGCCTTAAAAGAGAGCTTTCCACTGAAAAAATTTAATGGAAGAGTGCTGCACTCCGCGCAGCACTCTTCCGCCTTAAGTTGGTAGCCGAAAAGAGGGCGTTTAGAAGCGCATGGAGCTGCGGATAAGACCGACAACTTGGGTATTGTTATCACTATTATGTTCAGGGTTAAACACAGCATATAGCCCTGGCATAATAAAGAAACGAGGGGTAATGCGATGACGATAGTACATCTCGACATGGTAACTGGTATCATCGTCATCCTCGAAGGGCGCAAAGTCATTGTGAATCGCCTTGGGGGGCATCCCAAAGACAAAGCCTAATTCATTGCCCCTGCGAAAGGCATCAGAAATCGTCATGCCCAATGCCCAACTCCAAATATCCGCTGTATCGCCACTGTTCACCGTACCGATCCTGCCACCGCCAATGGGAGCATCCGCCTCGGCGATCGCTTGGGCATAGTTGACCCATCCCCCAATGCCAAAGCGCCTATTGACCCGATAATTCCCCTGTAGGCCAAAATGATGGGCACTGGTGGCCGTGGCATCCCCAAAGGGGGCTTGGGCGTTGCGACTGCCGTTCAGCCCCGTCAGGTTAATGGAGGTATCGTCCTGATAAAGGTGGGAATAGGTCAGGGCAACCCCTAGCCTTGAGGTGGGGGTAAAAGTCGTCTGGACAATAAAGCGTCTCTGGGCACTGAAAAAGCCCTCGGATGGGTCGGCGGCATCGCCCCCTCCAACGGTATAGCCTCCCCCCAGCGCCAGCCAATCGTTCACTTGATAGTTGGTCAGAAAACCAGCCCCCACCCCTGGGCGATAAATAGGACTACGGGCACCAAACCGCGAATTTGCCCGCACCGGGCTCAGGTCAGGAATAATAATGTTGGCTACTAAACCCGTCGAACCCACCCTTAACACCCCTCGATCGGCATAACGGGTTTGGTAAAACAGGTTATTGAGGCTTATATCGCCTCCACCGCCAGGAATTGCATTCAGCCGGGTCATGTCTGTGCCCGTATGGGTGCGGCCGTTTGCCGGCAAGTTACTGTAGAACAAGCCAATTCTGACAAAATCCTGCTGACGAACTTTGGCCTGTACTTCTAACAGCACATTCCCAGAGGTGAAGGTGGTATTCGCATTGGGAATGGCTCCCGTGGGACGACGACCAGGAGGAGAATTTAGGCTCTCCCCAAAGGTATCCAGCAAAATCAGTTCGACAAGCCCAGAGAGGGTGGTGCGTTTGACAAATTGCTGATCTTCTAAAGTGGTAACTTGTGCTTCCAGGCTATCCAGCCGTTGGTCTAGTTCTGCCAGTTCTGCTTGAAATTCCTGCTGCAGCCGTTGAACGATCGCGAGTTCCTCCTGTGTCACATTGTCTGCCGTAACCTCGAGGAGATTTTGCTGGATAGCTGCTAAGCAAACAGACAAAATCTCTGCAAACTCGTAGCGACTGAGGACGGCATCTTCCCCGAAAGCACTGGGCAGGCATTGATAGTTTAAGGCAAGTTGCCGCAGGGCTTGGGCAGCCCAGTGACGGGGATCAATATCTTGAAGCTGAGAAACGGGGGTGGAGGGCAGATCCTCTTGAGCCAGAACATTACTAAGGGGCAGATCGGGCAAAGTAGACAGAGCCTCATTAGCCAAGAGATCACTCAAAACGATCGCTTTGGTTCCTGCTCTGAGGGGTGGGCGAGCAGTTTCGGCAATGACAAGAGGGCCAGGCAACTCCGCAGAGGATGAAGACGATACTGCCGTCACTTCTTCAGATGCGATCACAGGGGCAGTGGCCCCCAACTGTAGGACTAGTCCTACCAGGACAATAGAGGGATAAACCTGAGAACTCATTACACCTCACTCCACACAGACTCACATCACAACTATAGTC
Source organism: Cyanobacteriota bacterium (assembly GCA_041164445.1). GTDB lineage: Bacteria > Cyanobacteriota > Cyanobacteriia > Prochlorotrichales > Prochlorotrichaceae > JBEAPM01. Next base: position 1,461 of record JBEAPM010000412.1, on the reverse strand, counting down.
GTTCTCGTCAGAACCGGGTCTAGGGCAACTTTGAATTGAGCAGCAGTACCCGAGTTAAGGCTCTAATCACAATTTAAAATACTCAAAATCAGGCTGTAGACCTCAAGCCTTAAATTGTTCCAAATTTCCTGAAATGATGAGCCTACTAGTGTAGGCTGAGAGAAATTTTAGGACATAGACGTTATGCTAGCTAGAAATCCGATTCTGCTGGGGTTACTGCTGTTTATTCCCATCTCTGTAGCAGGGGAGTTTTTGCACTGGAGTTCGCTGGCAATCTTCATCACCGCAGGTCTGGGCATTGTGCCCTTGGCGGCCTGGATGGGGACTGCTACGGAGGAAATTGCGGTGGTTGCGGGACCTGCCCTAGGGGGACTATTAAATGCGACCTTTGGCAATGCGACAGAACTCATTATTGCCATCATTGCCCTACGGGCTGGATTGGTGGATGTGGTGAAAGCCAGCTTGACCGGATCTATTATTGGGAATCTGCTCTTGGTACTGGGCTTGGCCATGCTGCTGGGGGGGATTCGCTTTAAGGAACAAGAATTTCCACCGGATGGTGCCAGGATGAATGCCTCCGCCATGAACTTGGCGGTCATTGCCATTTTATTGCCCACCGCAGCTCAATACACCTCCAAGGGGATGACAGAAAGTAGCATTCAAAATCTATCTGTTGCGGTAGCGATCGTTTTAATTCTGGTTTATGCCCTGTCCCTGCTTTTCTCCATGAAAACCCACAGTTACTTATATGAAGTGGGCACAGCAGATCTGGAGGAAGAAGAGGAAACCCATGAAAAACCCAATCTCTGGTTGTGGGTGGGGGTTTTATTAGTTGCAACCCTCTTCGTGGCGATCGAATCTGAACTATTGGTGGGCTCTCTAGAAGAAGCCACCTCGGCCCTTGGCTTATCAGAACTTTTTACCGGGGTCATTTTATTGCCGATTATTGGCAATGCGGCTGAACACGCAACCGCTGTGACCGTAGCCATGAAAAATAAAATGGACTTGTCTCTTTCCGTAGCGATGGGCTCCAGTTTACAAATCGCCCTATTTGTGGCACCGGTATTAGTGTTAGTGGGTTGGATTATTGGGCAACCGATGGATTTAAATTTCAATCCTTTTGATCTGGTGGCGGTAGCCGTTGCAGTTTTAATTACAAACTCAATCAGCAGTGATGGGAAATCCAATTGGCTGGAAGGAACGTTATTATTAGCGGCTTACGCCATTCTTGCGTTAGCATTCTATTTCCACCCCGTTTAATGGTGTTGACCCTTTAAGCTAACGGTTTTCTACTGAAGTTTAATGAAAGAGTGCGGCGCGGAGCGTCGCACTCTTTCGCCTGAAGTTGGTGGACAATCTGGGCTCTTCTGGATTTAATATGCTTGACAAAAATAGTTATCTATGGACTGCATTTCGTAAAGTGCCAACAAATTAGAGAACGCAGTTCAAATCTTTTAACAT
>JBEAPM010000411.1:0-6971 GCA_041164445.1 Cyanobacteriota bacterium | reverse complement strand
TGTGCCTTTTTGTCTGAAGGAACGGACTATACCAACTGTGGCCGTCCCTGTGAGCAGTACAGGGTCAAACTCCGCGATCGGGTGGGGGTCGAGCACATTCTCCAAGCCGATGCCGGTTGTCGCAATACGGTGTTTAACGGTACGGCCCAAAGTGGGGCGGAGTGGCTACCTCGTTTTCAGTCCTTGGGACTTCGACATTTCCGGATTGAATTTTTGCAGGAATCACCGCAGCAAGTCCAAACCATTCTGCAACAGTACGATCGTCTGCTGCGGGGGGAACTCAGCGGTGCAGATCTTTGGAAAACCCTCCGGAATACGACCGGATCCCTGCAACAACAACTGGGGGTAACGAGGGGAACCCTCAAATAGACCCTAAGATTAGGGCATCTCGATTACGTCGCCCACCCCAATCGGCTACCAACTTAAGGCGGAAGAGTGCGGCGCTCTTCCATACAATTTTTTCGCTTTCAGTGGCAAGCATCCCAATCAGGCTAAGGATTAGCGTTGGGTCGGATCTTGATTAATACAGCCGGGATTTTGCGTGTATTGACAAACCTTTTTCCAAAGGATCGATCGCGTTCCCGGTGCGCCCACAGAAAAGAGAACACGATCGCCCCCGATACAGGGAATAATTTTAACTTTGCAGACCGGACAGGTTTGTTCGGAAACGAGGGTCATAGGGTCGATACCTCTAGGGTGAACTGAATCGGTTTTTATCCTAAGCTACCGTGTAGGTTACCAACTTAAGGCGGAAGAGTGCAGCGCGGAGCGCCGAACTCTTCCATTAAAATTTTTCGCTTTCAGTGGAAAGCCCTACCGTGTACTGAGGGGGATCAAGTCAACACCTGATCCGCCCCGGTCAAGATGGACACGATCGCCCTGAGTGGGTACGGGATTGAGCGAGTCCGCCCATCCTAAGTCAGTTACCCTCCCTGAGACCGTTAATTAAGCTACGGGTTGGAGCAAATTATTGAGTAGCGAAACTGGATGATCTTCGTGGGGCCAGGCAAAGGCATGGTTAAAGGCAGCGGTTTGGCAGGCTTTTAACTGCTCAAAATCAATAATGTCGTAGGTTAAAAGATTTTCATACTCAAAGGGCAACCGCACATTGTGCAACCCGGCGTTGTCTGTGCAGATGGCAATATCGACCCCCGCCTCAAAACAACGATCGAATACGGTTCTTAACTGACGAATATCGGAGAGAGTTCCAGTTTTCAGGTAGGTGGTGGGACACACTTCTAGGCATTGATGGCGCTGAGCCAGTTCAGGTAACAATTCTGGATAGTGCAGAGGAATTTGGATGCCATGTCCAATACGCTGTAGATAGGGCAAGAGGTCTGGATAACAGCCTTCCGTCGTTTCATAAACGTGCCCGGTGGTGCGAATCCCTCGCTGTACGGCATAGGCATAGAGTTTTACAAATTCCTCTAAACGATCGTTATAGTGAGCATCTCCTCCCGCTAAGTCGATCGCGCAGACATATTGGGGAAATTCCACCGCTAAATCCACGATCGCTCGGTTCACGGCGTAGGGCAAGCGGGAGTGCATACAAAGGATCTGCTTGGTAATAATGGGATAATCCTCCACCTGACTAGCATTCCCCACAATGTCTACAATTTGGCGCATCTGCTCAATGCGTTCTCCCTCACTGAGCCGATCGTCAGTCCGCAGATAGGGGGTATAGCGAAGTTCTAAGTATGCCAAGTTTTCAAAGGTGTAGGCACCCCGCACTAAGCGACGAATAAAGTAAGGTAAGGCGTGGGCGGTCTGCACACTTTCCACTAAAGTATGCAGTTCTAGATATTCATCTAGGGTGTTGCGGGGCTGAGTGTAAAAGGTTTCAAATTCATCGTATTCCGGAAACCGCTGAGCCAGGTCAGACTCGCTGCGGTGTAAATATCGCCAGAGAATACGGGGAACAACGGATCCCCCCAGATGTCGGTGCAATTCTGCATATAGAGCCACGGTGGTCTCCTTTGGTGTGAGGATGTGATCGTTTCTCCATAATTGTAAAGGCTTTTGTTATAAAAATTTACAGAATCCCAGGGTAGGATGAGCTAAACTCCATCCTCAAGATTGTCACCCGGTGACTGCGATCACCACCGTCTTTACTGCTACGTAGCCTAAGGAACCTTCTTTATAATTTCTTTAGAATTGATACATTTTTTTAAGAGTTCCTAAGCTAGACTATGTTTTCTAAACGTCTAGACTATAATCAAGCCAAGATTTTAATGATCCCCGATAGGTTTAAGTCTATTTAAGGCTATTCAGCCTCTAGTTTCCCCTCCTGTGGTAGGGGATCTCGGTCTGGGGAGTGGGTTGAGTGAGTATTTTGGTTTTCCACGGCAAGCGACAAAATGAACGGCAGCATGGGTCGTATTCTATACGCCTTCAGTTAATAGCCAGAATTTTGAGTTTGCTCATGGATCAGATCTAGTCAGGAATACCATCGTTCAGGGAGTTCTATTGTTATGTCGAACCGCTACGATCGCTTAATTCAGTTCTTACAGGACGATTTGTGTCTCTCCACTTCTTCGATAGCCTTGGCGCTGAAGCATAATCAGCAAGATCCAGGGCCGTTGCCCATGGTGTTGTGGCGGTACGGCTTGATCACCCTCGATCAACTCGACCGTATTTATGACTGGATGGAAACGGCGGCTTAGAGTAGTTTTGAGTTCTCAGTTTTGAGTTTTGAATACTGAGTTTTGAATACTGAGTTTTGAATACATTATGCGTTAGCCTAGGCTGTAGAGCCTTTAGCGGCTATTATGCTAGCGCTGATCTCAGCTAATCCTATGTCTATTCCGATTTCACCACCTGATCCCCAACAATCGTCCTCGATCGTGGCTACTCTCAGGGCAGACTATCAGCGTTTTCCCCAGGATCAAACCTATAGCCTGTATGCCGAAGATGTCTTTTTTCAGGATCCCTTAAATTCTTTTCACGGAGTCGATCGCTACCGGGAGATGATCCACTTCATTGCCCGCTGGTTCCGAGAGCCGCGCTTAGAGCTACATGATATTGTGCAAAACGATCGCCAAATCCGCACAGAATGGACTTTAAGCTGGATCTGTCCGTTTCCCTGGCAACCCGCTGTTTCGATTTCCGGATATACGGAAATGGATCTCAATGCGGTGGGCTTAATTCAGTCCCATCGAGACTACTGGTACTCTTCTCGCTGGAATGTTCTCCAACAAGCGATCGGTTTGGTTTCCCCTAGTTGATCTCCCCTAAAGACGCATAAAAACCCCAGTTTCTTGAAGAAACCGGGGTTTTGTCTTAACAGTCGTTTTTTCAGACCTATCGGCCCCCAGAGATCTAGAGTGCTGAACTAGCCGACGCTGCCTTCTAATTTTAAGGACAATAAACGATCGGCTTCTACTGCGAATTCCATGGGAAGTTGGTTAAAGACATCTTTGCAGAAGCCGCTGATCATCATGGAAATGGCATCTTCCATAGAAATCCCGCGCTGCATGAAGTAGAAGAGCTGATCCTCACCAATCTTGGAAGTGGAGGCTTCGTGTTCCACCTGAGCGTCCGGGTTTTGGACTTGAATATAGGGAAACGTATTCGCCTGGGCCCGATCGCCAATCAACATCGAATCACATTGGGAGTAATTCCGGGCATTGGCGGCGCTAGGATTCATTTTCACCAAGCCTCGGTAGCTATTTTTAGAATGTCCCGCAGAGATGCCCTTGGAAATAATCGTACTGCGGGTATTTTTGCCCACATGAATCATTTTTGTGCCGGTATCCGCCTGCTGATAGTTATTGGTTAAGGCAACGGAGTAAAACTCTCCAACAGAGTTATCCCCCACCAGCACACAACTAGGATACTTCCAGGTAATGGCGGAACCCGTTTCTACCTGAGTCCAGGAAATTTTGGAATTAACCCCCTGGCACAATCCTCGCTTGGTGACAAAGTTATAGATGCCCCCTTTGCCATTCTCATCTCCAGCGTACCAATTTTGTACCGTGGAATATTTAATATCTGCATTATCCAGGGCAACGAGTTCAACCACCGCTGCGTGGAGTTGGTTGGTGTCAAACATGGGGGCTGTACAGCCTTCCAAATAGCTCACTTGGCTCCCTTCCTCGGCAACAATGAGAGTCCGCTCAAATTGGCCGGTATCACCGCTATTAATCCGGAAATAAGTCGAGAGTTCCATGGGGCACTGAACCCCCTTAGGAATATAAACAAAAGAACCATCACTAAAAACAGCGGAATTCAAGGCGGCAAAGAAGTTATCCGCCACCGGGACAACACTGCCTAAATATTTTTCGATAAGCTCAGGATATTCTTTAACCGCCTCAGCGATCGAGCAAAAAATAACACCTTCTTCCGCCAACTTTTCCCGGAAGGTCGTAGCAATAGAAACACTATCAAACACGGCATCTACGGCTACGTTACCGAGGCGCTTTTGCTCCGAGAGGGGAATGCCCAACTTTTCAAAGGTTTCTAACAGGGCTGGATCGACTTCATCTAAACTGTTTAATTTTTTGGGTTGCTTTTTAGGTGCGGAATAATAGACAATTTCTTGGTAGTCAATAGGAGGATAGCCGATCGCAGCCCAATCGGGTTCCTGCATTTTTAACCATTGACGATAGGCCTTCAAACGAAAATCCAGTAAAAACTGTGGCTCTTCTTTCTTTGCAGAGATAAGACGAACGACTTCTTCACTTAACCCTTTGGCAATTTTATCGGTCTCAATATCCGTGACAAAGCCATATTTATAGGGTTGATTGACTAAGGTTTGAACGCTAGAACTCATAGGAATTAGGGTTTAGGGGATAGGGATTAGGGTTTAGGGGATGGTTTTGAGTTAGGGCTTGGGGTTTGAATAACATCGGAAAAATACAAAGAGTTTTACCTGATGTTCTCCTAGATCTAAGTCTATGGAACGATCGTCTCATCTTCAAAGTTCAACCCATACCTGAAAACTCAAAACTCAAAACTCAAAACTAACTTAAAGGGTGCTACTAACCGCCCGAATTTCGTCCAGGGTAATGCTGCGGCTTTCACCGGCAAAATCATTGTCAGGGGTTAAAAACAACATACAATGACACTCCTTGCGTTCCCGCATGGGTACACAGGGACAATTCCAGAAGGCCGCAGCGGCTTCTGCAGCCTTATCTTCGTAGTGACGACAGGGGCAGAGGGGAGCGCCAAGATCGTCCTTATGCTTCGCAAGCCCCTCGATCACCACCGCTGTCACACTGGGATCTACACAAAAATAGGTTCCGCTGCGGTGCGCGTAGGTTTCCGCAAACTTGCGCATGGCTTCGAGGCTTTTTTCGGTCGCTTGATTGGAAGAAGTCATAGACAATGAAGAAGAACGACAAGACAGTCGGCTATACTTAAGATGCGATAAACAACATCCCGGTTGATTATTTATTATAATCTACTTTAACAACTTTTTTGTTGCTAAAGTCATTGAGGGATCCAATTTGTCCGATTGACCAGATCTTGGGAACATCTTAGGAATACTATGACAAGTCCTTTGCAGCCTTCCACGAAAGACGACATTTTGCGGTATCTGCTTCGGAAAGGCCAGTCCTCGGTTCAAGATCTGTCGGATGACTTAGGTATCAGTCCCCAGGCCATTCGGCGGCATCTTAAGGATTTGGAAGCCGAAACCCTTATCGTACATCAGTCCGTGTCATCTGGGATGGGCCGCCCCCAACATGTCTATCAATTAAGTAAAACTGGACGATCGTATTTTCCTGAAGCTTACGATCGTTTTGCCTTAGACTTGCTGGATACCTTGGCAGCGACGGTTCCCCCGGAGCAACTCCAGACGATCTTGCGCCAACAATGGCACCGCAAGGGATTAGATTATCAAGAAAGTCTCAAGCATTTACCCTTGGGGCAGCGGGTAAAGCGATTGGTGGAATTACGGCGATCGGAAGGATATATGACCGATTGGCATTCGGCGGCTCAAGGTGAGGGAGAAGCGCTAGAGAATCCGGAAGTCGTGGAACCCCAGGAAGATGAGGACGCTTTCGTTTTAACGGAATACAACTGCACGATCGCTAATGTGGTGGAGTCCTTTCCTTCAATTTGTGATTATGAGCTAGAGCTATTTAGTACTGCCCTCGGCACAGATTGCCAGGTGGAGCGCACCCATTGGATGATTAATGGCCAGCATTGCTGTGGTTATTTGATTCAGAAGCGATCGAATAAGATGAGCGATGCTAAGGATAGCCCCCAGTAGAGGAATACATAGTTATGTCGGTTATGCCTTCATAGATCTAATCTTCACAGATGCTTTAGGATTGCTGTATAAAGTAAAATAATGAAATTATTGCAATAACTACGGATTTTGCCTTTGTCTATAAAAAATTATCAACCTAGTTTGTTTGGGCTAAAATACTCAAATCGAGATTTTACTCAGAGGGAAGCTTGGGGAAAGAATTGTTTTAATTCTTCTCTCCCAGCTTCTCTTTGTGTCTATTTGCATAGTAAATGCCTAGAAAGCGTGTATCTCAGACTTGACTCAAATTTGAGAGTTGAGCATTCGAGTATCAGCACTACTAATTTTTACCAAGTAGATCCAAGCTCAGATAATATATTCTATGCATTTGAAACACAATTTACACCATTTCAACAATATTTGATTGGGACACTTCCAGGAGTTGATCTGGTGATCCAAGAAAGAAATGCAGCGGTTTGCTTACAGCCAATTGAGATTAAGTTGACTGCTTTACCTGATAACACAACTTTCAGTTTATCGGAAGAGCTTTATGGCTGTGAAATTGTCGTGAGACCAGATACCATAGTTTATTTAGCGTGTAGTATCGCAGACATTTTCAGGTTGAATTTGTCCCGTATTAGAAACTTAATAGATAATGATTTCTTAGATATTACTGATTGGACAGAGCCCGAACTTGTAATACCTTACATTCCAAGAATGATAGATATAATAGATGAAATCGCTATTTTAGCCCTAGCATATCAAAAACCTTTTTTGA
>JBEAPM010000410.1:0-5949 GCA_041164445.1 Cyanobacteriota bacterium | reverse complement strand
TTGTGATGAACACCAGACTACTCCTATGAGCCTCCCTGGGCAAGATCTCTAGGTGTTGCACTTCATATTTGAATTGGCGGATTTTGTGCATAGTCTTTTGAAGAAAAGTTTTTCAAAGAATTACCCCACAAGGCGATTTCCACAATTAGGGCGTTGACGCTGCACTAGTCCGATCGTGAAAAGGGCTGGTGTGTACCGCGAGGCTAGACCCACCCCCCAGCCCCCTCCCAAGAGGGGGAGTTCGATCCGGTTCTCCTCTTGGGAGGAGTTAGAGGTGGGTCAGATGTTCACTGGCAAGTCTAAGGGGGATTTAGGGGGATCCAGCTAAATCGATCGGTTTGAAAGTAAGCTCCTAAATTAGGCTCCGGCGCAGGGCGGGTTGAATTAAGAGGAGGGCTACGACGTTGAAGCCAATTAAGGTGAAAAATGCTCCAGCCATAGTGACTTGCCCGTAGGGGGCTTGCATGATCACGCTGTTCCAGTTCCAACTGGGCTGGAGATAAAGAAAGCGAATCGGCTCAATGGCGTAGGTGAGGGGATTTAAGGTGGCAATCCACTGTAACCAGGTGGGCATAAAACTTAAGGGTGCTAAGGCGGTACTGGCAAAGAGGAGGGGTAAGTTGGTGACAAAAATCGCGGCAATCAGTTCAATATGTCCCGGTAGACTAAAGGCTAAACCTAAACTTAAAGCGGTGACCCCTACCACCAACAGTAAAACGATCGTTCCGATAACCAGTAATCCCGTTAAATTTGGTAAACCGGCCCCTAAAACAGCACTGGTTAATAAAATAGCGATCGTTTGCAATAGGGTGAGGACAAGGATGTACAGTGCAGAGGCAAAGACAATGGAAAAACGGGTGGAAAGGGGAGCCACTAAGAGACGATTGAGGAAGCCAAATTCCCGGTCAAACATCACCGGCAAGCCCGCATTCAAAGCACCACTAAAGGCGGTAAAGACAATCACCCCAGCCCCTAGAAACTGGCCATAGTTCACCTCCTCACCAAAGAGATCCTGAGGCGCATTTTGAAATAATGCACCAAAGAGAATGAGCCACATTAAGGGCTGAATAATCCCCGCGATCAACGTCGTGGGACGGCGCTTGAGTTGAATGAATAAACGGCGATTCAAAGCGATCGTTTCTTGGAAAAATTCTCCCCAGTTCAGCCCTGGTTCGGCGCTGGAACGGGAAGTGATCAAGGAGGGATTAGGTACGGTTGCACTCATAGTTAAAGATCATTAAATCTCAGGTTAAACAATAGGACACCTCGACTAGACTGCTGAAACCGTTGTGTGGTGCTGTGTGGCGTGTGTCCGGAGGTCGTACACCACCACCCATTGCGGATTTCTCTATCCAGTCCTAGGGATTGTGGGAGCAGCGGCAAAGCCACCCGTCACAATTATCGAGGTGCTCAAGACTTTAGCGGTCTTCATAGACGAATTGAGGGAAAGGATCCACCACAGATCCCCTTGCATCATAACGGATCCTTAAGGCGAGAGTTTCCTGATTGTCTCTAAACGTTGCGCTGAATTTTCTGCTTAATGCGTTGGGGATCCCCTTGATCGATAACTTTACCCTGCTGCAGGAGGAAGGCCCCATCACAATAGTCCAATTCATTGAGGCGATGGGTAACCCAGAGGGCTGTGAGGTGACGATCGTACACAATCTGGCGCACTCGTTGCACCAAATCAATTTGACTTTCGGGATCTAAGAGGGCGGTGGGTTCATCCAAGAGCAGCACTTGACAGTGACGAGCAATGGCTCCGGCGATGGCAACCCGTTGCTTCTGTCCACCGCTGAGGGCATAAATGGGCCGTCGTTCTAAGTCCGCCAAGTTAACTGCGGTCAAAGCATCCTGAACCCGTTGGCGAACCTCAGCATAGGGGAGTTGTTCCTCCACTAAGCCAAAGGCAACATCAGCCCCAACCGTGGGCATCACCAGTTGATGATCGGGATTCTGAAAGACAAACCCCACGGGACGATCGAGGTGAATATGACCGGACTGGAGGGATAACAACTGCACCAAAAGCCGCAACAGGGTAGACTTGCCACTGCCATTGGTTCCCAGCAACATCCAAAACTGACCTCGGGGAACGGCAAAGCTACAGGATTGAAGAATGGGCTGCCCCGGTTGCCATTGAAAGTTGACATCCTGGACGATTAAGCCATAATCCTGCGATCCGTATTCCTTTGCTGCACTCCCCATAAACCGTAGACCTACTCGGCAAAGGCAAAGCCGGGACGTTTACCGGTCATGGCCGATCCGGATTTTTCGTAGACCTGCACGGCGGTAATTTCGCTTGTCCGCAGGGTCAGCTTTTTCTCGGCTTGGTGTTCGCAGGTTAATTCCAGCAGCGCAGGGGTGCCAGATTGCATCGCTTCTAACAGGCGATCGTAAACGGATTGGGCATCCTCCATGGCCTTGCGCTGTACCGAAAACGGCATGGGAGTCATTTTAAGGGAGATTTCAACGATATACATACACAAACCGGGTATCAACTGAAGGGAGTACCGTGGAGCCCGAAGGGTCTGAAGGTACCTGTTTATATTTATGGGTTCTGAAGGTAGTTCTGAACAGGGCAGAAAAGTTAACCACAAAGACAGAAAGGCAACCGCAGCGTGACGGTGGACTCCTGTTTTTGTGGCTAAACCGTAGGAACTTCCAAGACGGCGGGATGGGTTCTGAGGTTGAGGCAGAGGGGGAGATTCTCGAACTGACCCCCCGAATTCTCAATGCAACCGCTCCTGAACCCGTCTTTTTTTAGAAATTGAGGGTGCCATCTCCATTACGGGCCCAAACCACCAGAGCGATGGAAAAGGTAAACATGGTTAAAAGACCGGCCCAGCCCAGTGTAAGAATATCCATAATTGTCAAAAGATTTCCAAGCATTAGTGTTATACCTCGTTTAGTATTGCATAAATTCGTCAGTTGGTAGCCGAACCGTGATCATCAAAACCATCACCGAACGTCTATTCGGGAGCCTGATTTTTTATACGACCCTGCCCCTGGGAGCCTTACCCTGTCGGTTTGATCGCATTGCTAGTTTTGCGCCGATCGTGGGGGTGCTTTTGGGGCTGATTTTAGGGGCAGTGGATTGGGGATTGCAGGGGTTGAACCTGGAGGTGTTGCTGCGATCGGCTCTGGTGGTAGGGCTGTGGCTGGGGTTAACGGGGGGCTTGCATTTAGATGGCGCAATGGACACGGCGGATGGCTTAGGGGTGACGGATCCCCAACGCCGCTTAGCGGTGATGAGTGATAGCCGCAGTGGGGCCTTTGCCGTGATGACCGCGATCGTTATTCTCTTGGTGAAAACCACCGCTCTAGGGAGTTTAAAAGCGAATCGGTGCTGGGGGCTTTGTTGGGCGGCGGGGTGGGGGCGCTGGAGCCAAGTTGTGGCCATTGCGCGCTATCCCTATCTCAAAGCGGAGGGGAAAGGCCGCCTGCATCGTCAAGAGATGAAACAGCCGCAGGATTGGCTCCTGGGGCTCCTGGTGTTGCTGGGGGTGCAAGGGTGGGGGGTCTGGCAGAACGGCGGATCCTCCACCCTTGCACTCTTGCTCTTGATGACCCTGTCCCTGAGTTTGGGCGTTCCCGCCTACTTTCAACGCCAACTGGGGGGGCAAACCGGTGATAGCTATGGCGCGATCGTGGAGTGGACAGAGACGTTGTTATTGGTGGCCCTGTGTATCGTGGAGCAGATTGAATCGCTAGCCTAGGTCGATCGCCCCTATCGTCCGCTAGAGATCTAAGCGCAGATCGGGCATCTCGTTGAGCAAGGCATGACAGGTCAAATTGTAGTGTAGGGGGGTGACGGTGATGTAGCCCGCTTTGATGGCTTGAACATCTGTGGGGACTGCGTTGGTCGCCCGATCGTCACAATAGAGATCGGGTTCTTCCACTTCTTCAATGACTTCTCCCGCTAACCAAAAATAGGTTTTGCCCCGAGGATCTACCCGCTTCTCAAAACTATCGATATAGCGACGAATGCCCTGACGGGTTATTTTAACCCCTGCAAATTCTGCGGCGGCAATGGGGGGAATATTGACATTGAGTAAAACAGAGTTGGGAATGCTTTGAGCCTTCAGTTGTTTCAATAAAGTACAGGCAAAATCCGCCGCCGGTTGAAAGTCACGGTGGGCTCGGCTCACTAAACTTAAGGCAACGCTAGAAATCCCTTCGATCGTCCCTTCCATGGCAGCGGAAACGGTACCGGAATACAAGACATCCGTCCCTAAATTGGCACCATGATTAATCCCCGACACGACAAAATCCGGCGGCTCATCTAAGATTGCCGCTAAACCTAATTTGACGCAATCCGATGGATTTCCAGAGCAGGCCCAAGCCCGAATACTAGGATCAAAAAGCCCATCCATCGGCTCCACCCGTATGGGTTCGTGAATGGTTAAACCATGGCCCGTGGCCGATCGCTCTCGATCGGGACAGACGACCGTAACCGCGTAACCCGCTCCGGCTAAGGTATTGGCTAAAGTCTGAATTCCCGTGGCTAAAATACCATCATCATTACTCACTAAAACACGACAGGGCTCAACCATCAGTTCACCTAATCTAGCGCTTTGCTTTCTTTTACTTTAATGCGCTCTGGGCCTGATCTGTGAGGTCTAAAATCTGCGATCGTTCCCAAGTGAGAGGCTGGTTCTGATCGGGAGTCTCCACGGCCATGGTGAACCACGCTAAATATTCCACATTTCCCGAGGGCCCCGTCAGGGGAGACCAGGTGAGGCCCTGTACCTGCCAGCCCAAGGTTTGGGCACTTTTGAGAACTCCCGCAATGGCATCGGCTTGATCGCCGCTGTTCCGCACCACCCCTTTTTTGCCGACCCGCTCCCGTCCCACTTCAAATTGGGGCTTAATCAGGGTAATCAGTTCCCGAGGCGGTTGCAAAAGAGACCATAGGGCGGGAAAAACCTTACTTAAGGCAATAAAGGAGACATCCACAACCCCCAAGTCGGCGTAGTCCTCTTGGGGACGATCGCCATAGAGATCCGCTGGAGTGAGGTAGCGCAAATTCACTCGTTCCTTAAGAATTAAGCGGGGATCCGTGCGTAGTTTCCAGTCCACTTGACCGTAGCCCACATCAACGCCATACACTTGCTGAGCCCCCGCCTGAAACAGGCAATCCGTGAAGCCTCCGGTGGAAATACCGCCATCCAAACAAATCCGATTGCTGACGGTGAGGGGAAACACCGCTAAGGCTTTGGCGAGCTTTTCGCCCCCCCGCGAGACATAGGGAGGTTTTGCCGCCAGAGCGATCGTTGCGGTCACGTCTACCGGTGTGCCAACTTTATCCACCACTTGCCCATTAACCCGCACTTCTCCGGCTTGGATTAAGCGCTGGGCCTGCTGGCGTGAGGGAGTCAGCGATCGTTCTACGAGTAAGGCATCTAGGCGTTGTTTCGGCATTGGCGTGATGGATGATCTCTAAGGTGGGGAAACGATCGAGGGACTCTTGACACACCACCGGAGCCACTTGATAGGGTGGGAAAAACTGGAGATTATCCTCCAATACCGTTAAATTGTAAGCACTGATCTCCCCATCTGTGCCAAAACCCACCACCACATCCGCCTCTCCGGACTGTAAACCCTGGTAGCGTAGCCCTGAATCCACCGCCACGTAATTTTTTAACTCAAAATCACCATAGGTTTCCTTTAAGCCCGGTAAACCATCTTCTCGCACCATAAATTCAGGAGGGCCAATCATGACTAGATCGGACGCTTGAGCCACTAAGTCCGAGATGGTCTGAATCCCTAGATTGTCAGCCCGATCCCAATGACCACATCCTGAGCGACATAACCCGACGGTTCTATTGTCAACTGAACATAAAACTGACCGCAATCTGACCAGCGTTTTACCGCTTTACCCGATTCAATCCACTTACGCGCTCTTGCGGGTGTGGTTGGCATCAGGGGTTGATTTTGACTGTTTACAAC
>JBEAPM010000409.1:0-2682 GCA_041164445.1 Cyanobacteriota bacterium | reverse complement strand
CTTTTGCCTTAAGTTGGTAGCCCTTTCTTGGGGAATGTAGGGAAAGAGGACAAGTAAATCCGTGACCCAGATAACCCTCAGTCCCCCGTGTAATAAGTTTCATGTTTGTTCACCGTCAAACGCTTCTGGTGATCTTTTGGACGCTACTTGGCTTCCTACTTCGACTGCAGGGCTTAACACTGAAGCCCATCTGGGGAGATGAGTGGTCTACCTTAGTCTTCAGTTTGGGGAATGGGTATCAACAGATTCCTTTCGATCTCACCATGCCCATCGCAACGCTCCTCAGCCCGTTACAACCGCCGGAGGGTCTGCAGTTTGCGGCAGTTATCGATCGTCTCCACCAGGAAAGCAACCATCCGCCCTTCTTTTTTTTGTTGCTGCATCTGTGGTTGCACCTGTTCCCTCCTGGAACAAACGGCTGGGTTTCCATCAGCGCAGCGCGGCTGTTCAGTGTCTGCTTTGGGGTTGTGGCGATTCCCTTAACCTATGCCCTTGTCCGACAGTGGACTCGGACTCAGCCGTTTTCCCTGTGGGCCAGTCAAGCCTGTACTGCGCTCATGGCGATGTCTCCCTTCGGGGTGTATCTGTCCCAGGAAGCTCGTCACTATACCCTCAGTGTCCTCTGGATTTTAGCTCTGCTCTACTGCTTAGAACGATCGCTTCAACCCCGTCCGCTACCCTGGTGGCTGGTTTTTGCCTGGATTGTTGTCAATAGTTTAGGGTTAGCCACCCATTTCTTCTACGGGATCGATCTTCTGTCCGCCGCCGTTGTCTTGCTTACTTCCCTCTGGTTCGGGCAAGGATACCTAAGTCCGGGGCAACTTTGGGCAAGGGGGCGGCGATTGAGTGTGGTGGCCCTGGGCACGATCGCCACTGCCCTGCTCTGGCTTCCCACCTGGCAAGGTATAGGGGGCACCAGTTTAACGACCTGGCTAGAAAGACGGGAAGTGTTTGCGCCCCTTGGGCGGTTGCTGCTCTGGGTGTTAACGGCCATCCTACTCTTGCCCGTAGAAGGCGTACCCAGTGGAGTAGCGATCGGCTCTGGCATTATCGTCCTCGGGGCATTTTTCTATAGTCTCCGGTTTTTATGGCAGGCGTGGTGGGACAAAACCCCGTTTCTGGGAATGCTACTGCAGTTTGTTGGGGTGAACGGCTTAATTTTTCTGGGTTTAATTTATGGACTCAATAGCGATTTGAGTGTCGCACCCCGTTATCAGTTCGTTTACTTTCCCGCCTTAATTTTAGGCTTTGGTCTAGCGTTTGCCTGGCAAGGCTTTCAATATCCTCAGTCTCGCAAAACCCTGATTAGCTTATATGGGATTGCCCTCTTGGGAAGTTTCAGTGTCTCCACAAATCTGGCCTTTCAGAAATCAGAACAAAGCGATCGTTTTCTTGCTAATCTGATCGAGAACTACCCCCTATCCTCTGCCCAAACGCTGCCCCTCATTTTCACCACACCCTACGAAAATCATGGGGATACAGGCTATTTGATGAGTTTAGCTTGGCAATGGCAACACGATCGTCAAGCGCCTGGGTTTCCCTTTACCGCTGAACCTCAATTTCTTTTACTGTCTGATCAAAGTGCCGAAAACGATCGCTTAGCCAGCATTTTAGAGGAACGGCAAGAGCCTTACCTCTTGGGGCTGATTAACTTTGCCGCGCCCTATTCAGTTGAGGATTTAGGCTGTGTTGCCCAAGTCCAGGTCAAAGCACCGGGCTACTGGTCAGAGTTTTACCAGTGTCAACCGGGCCAACAGAATTAGAGTGCTGGTACTAAAATCTAATTCCAGAACCAATAGTTCAGCATAAGTAGTACAAGAAACTTACTTATGTAACGAAATCCACCAAATTATTCCCTCTTTTTTGGCTTGTATTTGGGGTAACATCTGCTTTGACAAAGCATCGATGAATCGTTGATTAGTTGCGCTCATGCTTGCTTTATTAATGGGTACTTGATAACTTTTGAAAAAAGCACTCGCAAGCTCATTGAGATTAATAGGTCTTTTTGATTTAGAATTTTGAATAAGAGATTCTATAATTTTCACAATTTTTTGTTGAAATATCTCAACTGTATTATCAAGTTTATTTTCTTCGGAAGATATGTTTTTAGAATCTGAATTTGTCTCTTTTAACGTGTCAGATGCTTGGAATAGCATCACATGAATATCTAACTCCTCTTCATTGACAATATGCACTACAAAATGTTTTGGATAATGTTTTAAGAATTCAAGCAGGGAATTATACTTATCTCTATCTTGTAAGTCTTCCTTAAATGAATGCCCATGCTCCTGCACATACGACTCTTCAATCACGCTGAGCAAGATCCAAGCATTAGATTTTTGTCTGATGATATTTTTGACTCGCTCTAGTAAATGAGCGATCGGTACTAAGGGTTGAATTTTCCAAGACTCAACTCCATCTAGGCTTTTGACATGGACTTCAGAACCAATTTGATTAACCGTATAGGATTGCAAATTAAGCTCTGTCAGGCGCATTGCTAAAGAGGTGAAAATTTTATCATTAGAACAAATGAAGAGACAATTTACATCAGGGTAGTGATGTCGAACTGAAGATCCAAACATCATCATTCCACCATCTGCTTTATCTCTACCACTCGGTAAATGAATCAATAAGTAGTGACGCTCATGTAAAGAACGATCATTGTTTTTATTTTTCCAGTTA
>JBEAPM010000408.1:0-3646 GCA_041164445.1 Cyanobacteriota bacterium | reverse complement strand
GGGGAGCCTAACTGTTTCAGTCCAAAGAAAAAGAGACTGGTGGCCACTAAGTAACTCAGTTGAATGCCCGTAGGCAAAAATTCCGTGACGCTGAAACCAAGCAAAACTGGCATTAGGCTTTAACCTCCTTCTTTTTAAACATTTGCAACATCCGATCGGTAACCAGGAAGCCTCCCACAACATTGATGGTGGCAAACACGATCGCAATCAAACCTAAAACAACGGATAAGCTCCAATCCTGAGGTCCTGCAATCACGATCGCCCCGATCACAGCAATCCCGGAAATGGCATTGGCACCGGACATGAGGGGGGTGTGCAGGGTGGGCGGAACTTTGTTAATGACTTCAAAGCCTGCAAAAGAAGCAAGCACGAAGACAAAGAGGGCCATGGTTAGGGTATCGGTCATAGTCTTGGATAGGGAATAGGGGTTAGGGAATAGTTTTGAGTTCTCAGTTTTGAGTTTTGAGTTCGGCAGATCCGGTTCCCCTCCTGGGAGGGGTTAGGGGTGGGTTTCCGGTTCCCCTCCTGGGAGGGGTTAGGGGTTGGCTGTTCGTAGAATTCATTTTGAGTTGAGCAGATCCCGTTTTCTTTTTGAACTCAGACTAGCCCGCAACGGGAGTAGCGGTGCTACCCAGCAGGGACTGGATCCGATCGTTCGTAATCTGGCCCCCATGAGTGGCACAAGCTCCGGTGATTACTTCGTCCTCAAAGTCCAAATGGAGGGCGCTCTCTTTGACCATAATCTGCAGCAAGGCCTGAATGTTTTTGGCATATAGCTGGCTGGCATGGACGGGCAGGGAGGCGGGTAGGTTAATAGGCCCCATGATGGTTACGCCATATTTTTGAACGTCTTTGCCGGGTTGGGATCCTTCGCAATTTCCCCCCTGCTCCGCAGCCAAATCCACCACGACAGAACCGGGTTTCATTCCCTGTAACATGGCATCGGTCACGAGAATGGGGGCTTTTTTACCGGGAATTTGGGCGGTGGTAATAACAACATCGGATTGCTGCACATATTCCGTCAGTACTTTCCGGGTCTGTTCTTGAGCATCCTGGGAGAGTTCCTTCGCATAGCCGCCTTCGGCGCGGGTCTCTTCCTCTAGGGTCACGTCTACAAACTTTGCCCCTAAGCTCTGTACCTGTTCCTTCACTTCAGGGCGAATATCAAAGGCAGAAACAACTGCCCCTAGCCGTCTGGCGGTAGCGATCGCCTGTAACCCGGCCACCCCAGCTCCCATGATCAGCACTTTTGCGGGAGCGATTGTCCCTGCAGCGGTGGTTAACATCGGGAAATATTTGGGGAGGGCAGCGGAGCCAAGCAAGACCGCTTTATATCCGGCAATATTGGCTTGGGAGGAGAGGGCATCCATGCTTTGGGCACGGCTAATGCGAGGAATTAACTCCATCGCAAAAGCGGTGACTTCTTTTTCCGCTAGTTTTTGGCACAGTTGGGGATTGCCCACCGGATTCAAAAAACTAATTAACACTTGGCCGGGTTGCAGCCAATCGATCTCCTTACCGTTGTCTCGTTCCTGTAAGCTACCCACTTTGAGAATGACTTCAGCCTCTGTCCAAGCTTGCTGAGCATCCGTTTTAATGGTGGCTCCCGCTGCTTCGTAGAGTTCATCTGCAAAGAAAGCCCGCTCTCCCGCGCCGGACTCGATCCATACGTCTAAACCACTTTTCACCAAACGGCCGACCACATCGGGTACTAATGCCACCCGACGCTCGTCCATGTCCATTTCTTTGGCGACAAGAATTTTCATCTAGCTTGCCTCTTACACGATCGTCATCTGTCGCTCACTATACCGACAGCGATCGGGAGGAGGGGCACTTTCCCAGAAGAATTTAAGAATCACGTCTAGATTTGTTACAGCGATCGCGGTGCTTTCTCTCTAAGATGGACAGCATTCCCTTGCACCTAGGCATCCAGTAATCAACAGCGTCATTTTATGAGAGTTGTCTCCCAAAATTACCGTAAAGTCCCCTTCTGGCTAGCGGTTCTGACGATCGCCGTCTTTACGTTTCTCTGGCGTTGGGACTTTAATGTTTTCCAATCCGATCGCTTAGCCTTCTCCGTGGCCATTGGCATCCATCTCTGGCAGCGACGATCGGCCCTGCAACTGGACAGTAGCCCTACCGCCACCGGTCTGGGGATTATTCTCTTACTCTGGACATTAGTCCGATCGATGGTGAGACCCGTAGAGGGGGATATGTTGACAACCTTTGCGCCCCTCGTGGTTGGGGTTGCCCTGGCTCTCATTGCCTCAGGAGTGCGGGGCATTCAGCAATACTGGCGAGAATTACTCTGCGCCTTTCTGGCGGTCATTCCCATCACCATTTTGTTTAAACTGCCTAATATTTCAATTCTTGATGCTCAAATCACCCATGCCCTGTTATGGAATGTGGGCTTTGATGCAACTCGCGAAGGAGCGATCGTTTTGCTGCCTGGGGGGGAATAGACATTTATCCCGGATGTTCTAGCCTCAGTTTAATTCTCTTGTTACTGAAACTATTAATTGCCTTTCGTTTACTCGTGCCGCTCTCTTTGGGACAAACTTTAAAACTGATGGGCCTCTCCACCGTGATCGCGTTTGCTTTAAATGGAATTCGACTCTGCCTGTTAGCCATTGTCATTTCTAATCAGAATCAAGCAGCCTTTGATTATTGGCATCATGATGGCGGGCCGGAAGTATTTGTGTCTATCGCCGTTGTCCTCTTTGGGCTTCTCCTTTATAGAGAAATGCCCCACAGCAATCCTAACGGTGTGGCAGAAAATGAGATATAGAACAAAACTATCTTGGACACAAACAAGAATTATCCTGTTGGGAACGATCGTGGGAATCGTTGCAATACTGGTTGGGTTACCCAAATCTTGGTTTACTTCATTTGATCCAGAAAACTTCTATCCAGAAAATTTGCCTCTACCCTCATCAAACTCACTGTCCTGGGAGTTTATCAGTGGTTCTCCCGTCAACCCCAATGAAGAATGGATAGGATATCGCTATCTATATCAAATTCCGGGAGAAGACTCTGCCACCCTGACCTTGAGTGCCGAGGTCTTTCTTCCCTGGTCTCAACCGCCTGCCCCTATAAGAAATAAACAAATTTTGGCATTAATTGCCCAGGGCGATCGGGATGCGACTATGCCCCCTAATCGCATTCAATATGATGCAGAGATTGGCTATTTTGGAGAATTTGTTTACCAAAATAGAGCTTATCTGAGTGCCTGTATCTTACCCGAAGGCGGCACTGTTTTTAATAGTTCGCAACATCAGCAAAGTCGTAATATTTTGATCAAAAATCCACAACATATTTTGCTCTGGATTATTGGTTTAAGAGATCTTAGAGACTGGCAATGTCTCTGGACAAATCTTTCTCTACCGATTCAGGGAGTTGCCATTGAATTGCCGGTTGAGGCAGATCAAATTACTCCGAAGGATTTAGCAAAGATTACAGAAGAGACTGAAAAATCCTTTGTAGTTTTGAGAAGTTTTTGGAGTAGTTGGTATTCATACTGGGTTACGAAATCTAAAGCAGGGGAATAAAGCCTATTGAGATCTGCCACGAGCACCTCTAGGGCATCTCCAACCATTCAAAATGTTGCCTAAGAATTGAGAATCTACGCACGCACGATGACAGACGA
>JBEAPM010000407.1:0-14320 GCA_041164445.1 Cyanobacteriota bacterium | reverse complement strand
TTGTTGGCACTTTACGAAATGCAGTCCATAGATAACTATTTTTGTCAAGCATATTAAATCCAGAAGAGCCCAAAAATTGCATCTAAATCCCCATCTTCATCAATGTCCCCCAGTTCAATTTCATAACTATGATTAATGCTTAAAATCTGGTTACTTTGGCTCCTTTGAAAGGGTGAAGTTGAGGGAATAACCTGCTCTTGTTCGGGTTCCGTAATACGACTTGGAATCATCTCTTGATCCTGCAATGAAGACTGTTGCAACCAGACTTCATCAGGACGGCCACAAAAGTTGGTAAAGATGACATCTGGACTGTCATTGCCATTGATATCGCCAATTTCAACGCCGCTGCTGGTATTCCGGTTCAAAAATTGTAAGGCGCTGAAGTGCCCCGTTCCATCATTTTCCCAGGCTTCACTTCCTTCCCCGAGCGCATTCGCAAAAATTGCATCTAAGTCGCCATCCCGATCGAGATCGAATAGCTGAACTCCAAAGCTGTAGCCGCTGCCTAAAGACTGTTCTTGGGCAAACACTCCCTGTCCGTCGTTCAGCCAAACCGTATTTCCCTGGCCAAACCCATTGGCAAAGACAATATCTAAGTCCTGATCTTGATCTACATCGCCGATCGCTACGTTGAAGCTATGACGCTCTCCCAGTTTTTGTCCTAGGCTAAAGTGAGCTTGTCCATCGTTAAACCAGACCCCATTCGCAGTACCAAAGGCATTGGAAAAGACCAAATCTAGATCACCATCCCCGTCTAAATCTCCTAGGGCTGGATGTTTAGTATGAACTTGTCCCAATGTATCGGCTTTTTCTAAATAGCCCTGCCCATTATTCAGCCAGATACTATTTCCTTCTCGGGTTGCACTCCCAAAGACTACATCCAGAGAACCATCTCCATTGAGATCGCCCAAGGCTACGCCTCGGTTATCATCTCCCTGGCCAAAGACTTGAAATGGTTGAAAATGTCCAGAACGATCGTTGAGCCAGGTTTCATTTCCCTGCAAGCGGGTCGCAAAGACCACATCCAAATAACCATCCCCATTGAGATCTCCTAAAGCACCATCTCGGTTGTGTTTGGCGGTTAAAGGTTGCTCTGGAGCAAAACTTCCAGCGCCATTATTAAACCAAACCCAACTGTTACTCCATTCCGACTCTGGCCGGGTTAAGTTGTTGATCACAACGGCATCAATATCCCCGTCCTGATCGAGATCTCCGAGGGAAACCCCTTTACTATAGGATCGGCCCAGTTGCTGCCCGCTGTCATAAAATTGGGGTTTGCTGGTGAATTCAGGCGATCCTTCAATGGCCCTAACGGCTAGCGGGTTGCTCAGCCATAGACTGCAGATTAAAAACAGGCTGATAATAATTTTTACAGGCATAAATTTTGGGGATGGAGGCTTTCTAGCGACTGCAGAACAATTTAGCGCAACAGTGCTGTGCTTTGGGCCGTGCCCTTCCTTCAGTCTTTGGAACCTATCCTCAAAATCCTACGATCGCTGTCAAGAATTACCCCCTCCTCCCCAACTCAAAACTCAAAATTATTATCGTGGCTTCGTGGCCTCAACCCAGTGAGTCGGTCAATCTAGAGATAACTCCCCTAGATCCAGCAATCCTTCACTTCCTTGCGGTACTTCAAAGATCAGGCTCGATCGCTGGGGATTTAACAAAATCAGTTCATAGCGTCCGGGTTGTAAACCTTCTAAAGCAAACCGCCCCACTCGATTAGTAAAGAAAGGAATAGGCTGAGAACCCTCCTCTGACTGTAAGATCACTTGTCCCCCTTGGAGTGCGATCGGCTCTCCCTGAGCATTGAGCAAAATGCCCCGGCCAAAAACAGTGGCTCCCGTTCCTACCTGAATCAGTCGGCCACTTTTATAAGTGGGTACAACATTATAAAGTTGATCCCCAAGGCTATAGCCAATGGGCAGTGTGGGCGCACTAATCCGCACTGGGTTGAGTTGATAGGGTTGGAGGTTTGCCAGTACCCCAGGGCCCAAGCGATGGGCTAGGGCAGCCGGGCCAGACAGGGGGCTACTGTTAATTTCTACGGCATATCCCCTTAAGGCAGGATGGCGGCTAATCATGACAAAGCTATCATTCACGGGGCGTGTGATCGCGAGGCGGCCCCCCGCAAAGACGAGTCCTGTACCAAAGTTAAGCCGGGAGCTTTGCTGATACTGGGTACGGCTGGTACTGGGAAAGGTGAGATCCTGGGTTAGATCAAATTCCCCTAAAAAGCCCCGCCGTTCTAAGTTAAATGAACTGTCGTAACGGGTAGGGGTCTGCTCGAGATTGGCTTGCAGATTCACCCCCCCGATCGCTCTGGCACTATTATTTGACCAATTAAAACGTTGGGTCGATCGACTTTGGTTGCTGATGTCTGTAGACAGAGAAAAGTTCTGGCGTTGCTGCGGTAAGGATAAAGAGAGGGTGGAAAAAATCTGTTGTTCTGTTGGCCCGGTGGCGGGTTGAATATGGCTGAAGCGAACGCTTAAATTGAGCCCCCGCCGTAACCGTCGAGATAGCCCCAGGCTCAGGTTATAGTCATCAGACCGGGGAGAACGGCCCCAGTTGTAGCGGGCATTAAAGTTGCCTTGAATTTGGGCAAAGAGTTTCTGGCTGTAGTTCAGGGTGGCACTGTAGGCAATATCATTGACGGGGTCTAAGTCAAAGGTTTGGAAAGGGAACGGTGCAATCTGAGCAAAATTTGTACCGATATATTCCAGTCCTAAACTGACAGACCGATTACTGGGGTTGTTGGGCCCAGACTGAAAGCGATCGTAGCGGAGGATGCCGCCAAAATCTGTACCGACGGTTTTGGCATGACTCGTGGCCAGATCAATGCCCCAATTGCCCCAAGGAGTAGCCCAAATACCTTCTAGTCCCAAAAGTTGCTGGTCAGTATTTGCCTGCAGATAGGGGCCCCCCGTCAGGCTTTTGGTCAGGCCTAGGCGATGGGACGCAGTGACCATCAGTTGACTGGTATCGTAACTGCGTTGGCCACCTTCCACTTGGGACGGTGCCCCTAGACTATAGGCAAATTGCTGGGTGCCCGGAGCCAGCAGTCCTGCAGCTAAAGCAGTGGAAAAGTTGAGGCGTTGCACCTGTCCGACCGCATCCGTAATGACCAGTTCCACAGCATTTGCCCCCGATCCTAAAGCTAAATCCCGAATATCCTGGGGGCCAGCCGGTAAATTGAGGATGCGATCGAGCCGACCATTAATAAAAATTTCCACTCGGGAGGGGTTTTCTAGAAAAAACTCAAAGGTATTGATGGGACGAGTGACGACGTAGGGTTGCAGCCCAAAATTCCGAGCTACAGTAATGCCCCCCATCGGCAAAGCGGTTTGATAGCCTCGAATGGGGACGGAAAGATCCCCTGCAATAATTCGCAGGGTAAGGTTTGGCAAGTCGTGTACCAAGCGAAGATCACCACGAACCCAGGCAGGCTCAGTCTGTTCCTGAAAGGCGGCTCGCCCTTCCAGCACCCAATTCAGGAGGTTAACGGCACCATCAATCTGCAAGTTGAGGGGTTGGCGGCCTAGCTGGTCAGCTTGGGGATCCTCCCAAATCCAGTTTACCCCTCCCCGGAGATTCACATAGCCACTGAAGGCATTGGGGTGGAGGGCACTCGCCAGTTCTGGAGGCGCACCACTGATCCGTCTATCTAAAATATTGGTATTCCGTTGTTCCGGAGGAATTTGAATAATGAGTTCTAGTTTTTGTGAGTCAAAAGTAGCATCCAAACCATTGTTCTGCAGGGTTTCCAGGGTCAGAAAACCATTCGGATCCACCGCTGCGGTTAAGTTACTGAGCAAATCGGGGCGAACCAACTGGGCCAGTTTACTTAAAAATTCAGAAGCAGGCCATCTTACGATCGTTTGGGTACCCAGTTCCAAATTCACCAGCACTTCTCCCTGGGGTTGCCCATTGATGAGGTAGGGCACCACTACCTGCTGGGGTTGTAATTGACGCGGACGGCCAAAAACCCGCTCAAAGAGAGCATCGGAGTCCGTGGTATTTCCCTGATCATCTTGAATCGTCTGGTTTTCTAGGGGCGGAACTGGGGATTCTGAGGGAGTAGGCAAAGGGGCTTTAGACGGAGTAGACTCCTCAGCAGGAGTTTCAGGAATAGTTTCAGTAGGAATAGTTTCAGCGGGAGTTTCGGGGATCACTTCTGCGAATAAGTCTTTCCTGTCTAAACCCCCTGCGGGACTATTTAAGGCAAGAATATCTAGGGTAAACTCAGGAGGACTTTGCTCCATCCCCAAAAAAGCCCGAACCCCGTGAACACTATCCGGTCTGTCCCCATCCGATAAACCCTGATCTGGTAGACCCTGAAGCGAGACTTGGACTTCTGGTGCATCAAGAAACGATCGGGCTGGGGCGATGCTCAATTCTAGGGCTATTGGCAGGAGTATCAAAACGGATGGGCAGAGCATTCAGGAATTCAGGAATTTAGGAATTTCTTTAGGGGTCAAAGGTAAATTCCACACTAACATCCCCTTGGGGCAACCCTGCTGGCCAGGGCATGACAAACTGACGCTTATGCTGAGCCAAAATGCGTTCCCCTGAGATCCCTTTGAGATCTGCGGGAGACAACGTAACTTGCTGTCCCCCCGATCGTAGGATCAGCGTCAGGTTTCGCAAAATGGTACTGGCAGTTCCCTGATTGTGCAATGTTATAGCAAGTTAGGGCGCTCCGGCTGGGTCAACCTGAGACTGTACACCATCCAAAACCACATCCGCCGCAACATTATTGGGACGAATAAAAATTGATCCGGCATAGCGCAATGCAACCTGTACCGCTCCCGTTGGTTGGGTCGTAGACGTTGCCGCTGACTGCACCAATTCGATCGGTAACTGCTCTGCAATCAGACGATAGGCTAACTCCTGAAGGGGTTGGGGATCCCCTAGCCAAGTCACACGAACCACTTGAGTTTGATTCGGGTTCAAAATCATTTGGGGGGGATAGACCAAAAACTCTTCATCCGCAGGCGCATAAGACTCCCTACCATCAAGGGCAACGTTCCGCTCCACCACTGAAATCTCAACAGCGATCGGTTCCTCACCATCATTCACAATCTCATAGGACTGAGTTGCACCTGAGCCTGCGGGGGTAAAAACCCGTGAAATGGGAATGAGCTTAAAAGCTTCGGCAGGAACTGTTGCCGTTAAAGCAATGGCAAAGGATAATAGCAACGAGGCAAAGGAAATTTTCATAAAACATCCTGAACAGAGAAGAGTGACTCGGACTAAGCTGTTATTTAGTTATTCATGTCATCTCAAGGTTGATCAGGGATTATCACTGACAGAGACATTAACAGAACTAGAGTATAGACCTGGATCTTGAAAAATTCCAGGAGTGTAAAGAATATATACGTCACGGCTGATTAAACTGGTGTCATTAACCACCAACGTGTAGTTATCCCCGGACGAAACTGTAAAGTCATTTTGAGCAGGGGCGCTACTTCCATCCGCAACGGTTGTAATTTGATAATCAATATCTTCTCCATTAACTTTTGTGATACGACCAGAGGTTACGTTTAAAGTGCATCCACTCTGATTCGTTGTCGAGAATTCTAAATCAGCAACTTTAACAATATGTGAACTCGCACTGCCTTCTCCATCTAGATCTAGATTCCCAGCGATCGATGTGGGGCTGAGGGTAATGGATGGATTAGCAAGGCTCGGCGGTGCCATGAGTGCCATATTACAAATAATGATATGACCAACCACTAAACAAAGTTTAGTATAAATAACCTTCATCGATTCACCTCCAGAAAAATTAAACGAGGGAGGAGTTAGCAAACAATCGAAAAAATAGGAGACAGTCGCGTAGAATGCCACTGCCTCCAAAGTAGTTGAATGACCACGAAACTAGGAGTGAATTAAGAACTGCAATAAAGGGGGAAAGGGTGCTGTGTCGAATGCACCCTCAATGAACCTTCATGAATCAACTTTCAATGGCAGACCACCTTACTGGTCAGTAATGGTTAGCGTAATCGTGTCTGCATAAGCGCCTGCATCTGCGGTGTCAGAGTCAGCCTGTGTAACGGAGATAAATAGGGCTTGATCCGTAACATTACCCTGAGTCCCAGTATAAAGCACGGTAGAGCCATCAACAGCTTTGTAAGTCAAAGCTGAACCGTCGTCGGTATTCACAGCGATCACAACTTGGAAATCGATCGTGTCATCACCATCTGCGCTGGTGAGTTTACCAACACCACCACTCATATTGGCGGAACTTGCAGCAACTGTAAAACCATCGGCATCATTAGTTCCCATTTGGGTGATATCAGAGAGTTTGACTTTATAAGTACCGGGCGTAGAAGCAGCAATATTAGTGGTCAAGTCTTTAGTTGCATCCGCAAAAGTGAGGTTAACGGTAGATGCAATATTGCCCGATAGCGGCAGAGTATCATTCGCGGTGTCTGCAAATGCTGGGGCAGAAAGAGAGGCAAGTCCTAATACTGTAGCGGAGGCGATAGCAATGCGGCGACTAAAATGAGATAACATAAGGCAACTCCTTAGAAAAATCGAATCTGTAGTGTGGGGAGTAATCAGAGGGTAGTGCAGCGTACTTATTATTGATCAATCTGAGTTTGTGTAGAAGTTCAGATGGACTAAATAAGTTTACCGGCTCCAGTGCTTACTTCTTTTATCTGTCTTTAGAATACAAGAATGGCAATGATTTAGCCATCAGTAGGAGTACCGAACTTTTGATTGAACTTAAAGGGAGCTTACTCCGTATAAACCAAGTGTTATTACAGTTCTCTTGTTTTATTTGGGGGGGGCGATACGTGGAAGTGAGACTCAAGTCATATTTTTATTACTGTGCAAGCCTGTGGTTTTCTCGGTATTTTTGCACATTTGCACCCAGAAAGCTTGCTTTCAAACGGTTCTAGCCTGAGTCTGGATGCAAAGATATTGGCTGGATAAGTATCAACTTTTGTGGAGTTTCACCCTAAATATACGTAGAAAATGTTAGCGATCGTGATGTTATTTTAACCTTTGTTAAGCCTAAAACGATCGATCGCAATCCCTTCTCCCAAATCGATCACTTTATTCCAGTCCAGGGACTTTTCGGGGACTTCAAATAAAGGTAAACCCGAAAATTCAATGCCTCCCGTAGCCGTTGCACTTCCCACTTGAAGGCGCTTGATTTTGCGATCTTCGATCGCTAGCATGACACCCTCTAAGACTGAACCAAACGTAATAACAATCTCAAACTGTCCCACAAGGGTTTCCTTAAATTTCAGGTCAATGCTGGGGGCTTGTTCTGAAAGCACTTCGTGGTTCACCAGGGGAATCATTACAGACTCACCCGGTGCGGCATCCTCCAGTAAGTCTCGGTATTCCATCAGTTCCAGGGACTTACCCCAAGCGGCGGAAAGAATATCCGGGGCGATCTCAATTTCTTCCAGGATCTCGCCAATTTTTTCGATCGCTGCGGTGTAAAGGTATTCCAGGGAGGCCGGGGGCAGTCCAGCCCGTTCCGCCGCTTCCGCAATTTTCGCTTTGACGGCTTCAATCCGATTGGTTTCTTCCTCCGTCTGCGGATCCTGCTGATTCGGGTCGATCGCTTCCGACTCAGTGGCCTCTGACTCCGGTGTTTCCGCTGCTGCTTCCGCGTTGGAGGCTTGGGATTTCTGGGTCTCCTCTGCCGTTTCTTCTTCTTCTTCTCCCATGCCAAAGAACTCTTTAAGGGTGGCTACTTTTTCCATGAAACTTTCACCCAGTAAGCCCTCTTCGATCGCTTCTTTATCCGCTAAATCGATGGCAGCTTGGGTTAGACTCGCTCCCCCTTCTTTGCGAACGATTAAATTGGGCTGGTCGGTTACGCGAGGTTCTAGGGCAATCTTCATTTCCGCCAGTTTTTGTTGAGCTTGGCTAGCGGCGACTGCCGTACCCAGGGCTGCTCCTCCCAAGCCACCGGGGAGCAATTTTTGTAAGTTTTGTAAGGCAGACTGTAAACTTTGGGCGGCGCTACCTGCAGCACCACCGCCGGTAGTACCACTAACGACCGCTGCCGCTACACCGGCAGCCCCAACGACGGCCCCTACGCCTAAGAGTATCATCCCGATCGGCAGTTCTTGTCCTTCCGTGGGTGACTCTGCGGTAATTCCTGGCGCAGAAGCGATCGAGGCTGAATCACCACCGCTGGCACCGTCTGCTCCGGCTGCGGTGGGATCGGGAACCTGCTCATCAGAGTTACTGGCACTGGCATTGGGGTCGGGTAGGTCATCATCGGCATTACTGGCGTTGACGTTGGGATCCGGCAGGTTACCCTCAGCGGTGTTGGCGCTGACATCAAGGGGGGGCAATTCATTATCAGCATCGGGGGTAAAACCTGCCGCAGTGCCAGATCTGGAACCTGTCCCAGTGTTGGGGTCGGGCACTGCCCTAGACTCAGAGCCTTGAGAACCGTTACGAGCAGTAGCACCATTGCCAAGATCACCAGTCGTCACACCCTCCTCCACGGTACCCGTTTCTAATGGGCTCTCTACGTCTCCTGCTCCGGCATCCAGCGGCGGTAATTCGTTATCAGCATCAGGGGTAAAGTCTCCCGCAGTGGTGGGACTAGCGGTGGCACCAGCGATCGTTGGATTGCCAAAATTTTCTGGATCATAGGCGATAATCTGGCTTTGATCCAGATCCGCCACTTCAATAACTTTACGCTCTCCATCACCGACATAGACATCATAAAGTCCTTTCTCCGGTGCATTAAAACTATCGAGATTAATGAGTTCTGGTAGCACATAGCCTTCAATATTAAGATTGGCTACATTGTTCGCAATGAGATAATCAATGCCTGCCCCTCCATCTACCAGACCACTCAAGCCGACCCGGTCTTCAACGAAGAAGAGGTCACTTCCACTCCCCCCCGTTAAGTTTTCAATGTTGACAAAGTTTGGAATACGATCGTTGACATAGCCAGTATCTAATCCAGTTAGAACAAATAAATTACCGTTATCATCACCAATTAAGGTATCAAGATTGTCACTGCCATCGAGAACCCCCGTTAAATTACCTGCACTAGCAAGAATAAAGGTATCAGACTCGATATTCCCCACTAGATTTTCAATGTTGCTGAAGGTACCTAAAATTCCCGTTACGGTTCCCCCATTGGTTGTCAATAAAACAAAGGTATTAGCAACCGCATCCCCTACGATCGTATCACTGCCACCCCCACCATCCAGGGAACCCGTTAAGGTGTTGGCACTCAGGAAGAAAGTATCATTTCCGGTTCCGCCAATAATGTTCTCAATGTTGCTCCAACCGTTGCTAATACCGCCGATCGTCCCGCGATCTGTCCCCGCAATATCGATCGTAGTGTCTAGGTTATCCGCCACTAAAGTATCGGATCCCGTATTTCCATCGATCGCTCCCGTCAAGGTTCCCCCTCGGAGGGTAAAGGTGTCATTGCCCGCACCACCACTTAAGTTTTCAATCCTCGTAAAAGCACCGCTTAACTGACTATGGGTTCCTGCATCTAAAGCAGTAATCACGATCGTACTGTCTTGATCAAAGCCTTCCAGAGTATCATCTCCCGCTAAACCGTCTAGATTGGCAATGCCGGTAAAGGTCAGTCCTGAAGTTTCCCCTGCATCCACAGCGCTTAAGGTAAAGCGATCGGCTCCCGCAGTGCCCTGGAGTAAATCATCACCACCGTTGCCCTCAATGGCGTTGATGTTGCTAAAGGCAATTTGGGCCACTTGTAGACTGTTATTGCCGGTTAGACTAAAGGTTTCGGCGTTAGGGGTGCCTACGATCGTATTGGTGGCGGTGGGACTGCCGATCGCTATTTCTACATTGGTAAAGGTGAGGTTAGATTGAGACTCTAAAAAGGCGTTGTCTGTGCCGGTAAGGATAAAGATTGCACCAATATTGTTGCTATCCTCTACGGTGTCGGTGCCGCTATTACCATCGATCGTTTCCAGGTTAATAAAATTCGTTCCAGAGAATGTGCCAGCATTGGGAGTTGACGCTAACTCAAAGCGATCGTCCCCCGTTGATCCCAGCAAACTGTCATTTCCCGCACCACCATCAATAATGCCACTCAGGGTTCCGCCTGCAAAACTAAAGCTATCCTCCGCAGTGCCCCCCGTGAGGTTTTCAAGGGTACTAAAACCACCCGTAATGGAGTTAACCGTACCGCTATCGGTTCCCGTGACCACAAATTGAGTCGAGGTATTGCCGGTCACTAAGGTATCTGTCCCCGCCCCCCCAATGATTGAACCGGACAGGGTTCCACCAGCCAGGATGAAGCGATCGTTGCCACCCACACCATCTAGGGTTTCCACGCCGGTAAAGGTTAAATTTCCTACTTGGACTTGATCGGGATTGGTAATCAAAAAGTCATCATCAGCATTACTCCCCTGTACCGTATCCGTCAGTCCACCACCGAGCAGTGTGGTGAAGTTCTGGAAGTTAATGCCGTTAATGGTTCCCGTATCTACCCCTGTCACAGTCCAGAGGTTATCGTTATCGCCACCCCCCAGATCGTCACTAGGAGCGCTACCGTGGGATCGATGTTAATGCCAACGCGCACGGAACCAGTGCCATCGGTACGGCCAATTTCGATCGTACTAAAGGTGGGGGCAATATTATTAAGTTCCGTAGCAGTGAGGTTGAAGGTGCCGGGAACGTTATCGCCAATACCGATGGACGCGGCCGGATCATTGGGCTGTAAGGTCAAAATGCCCAGTCCCTGAACACTAACGGAGTCGAGAGCGATCGTATTGGCAGTGACGGTAATATTGCCCGTTCCGGTGAAGAGTTGGGCATTATTTTGCCCGAGGACTGCGGCTAAAGTGTTCAGTGTAATGTTACCCGTAGTGGTGATGAGACTGGCACCATTGAGATCGATGCCCGCACCGATTGTCGGTATTGCCCCCTGATCTGCCAATAGACTAAGGTTCCCAGCCCCGGTATTGATACTAGAGCCTGGGTTGAGCAGAATGGTACGGCTCGCTTGGAACGTTACGTCGTTATCATTGCTGATGATACTGCCACTGAAGTCGATCGCTCCCCCTAGAATTGTGGTTGCCGCATTCAGGTTGGTATCCCCACTAACCGTAGTGATATTGGTATCAAGTCGCCCTAAAGTAATCCCGGCAAAGGAGTCTGGGGCAATGGAGAAATCAACTGCAAAATCTGCCCCCGGCGTGGCCGGTGCGATCGTGAGTATACCCAAACCTTGCAGCGTAGTCGCATTCGAGAGGGTGAGCGTATCGGCAAAGAAACTTACATCCCCCCCAGTGGTGGGGCTATCCCCTCCAACCTCAGCCGGACCGGCCGTTACGATGCCACTACCGCTTCCCACAGTTGTACCCGTGAGAATAATAGAAGCCGTATCTGTGGAGAGTACATCCGCCGCCTCTCCCACGACAATCCCCCAGCTTGGGCCTGAGCCACCGTGTCCAGTCAAAGTAATATCTCCGATCGCAGACCGAATACCCGTTGGGGGTGTAGTCACTGCATTAACGTTGCGAAATAGAATTCCATTGTTGAACTGACTGCCTTGCGCACTTCCAGTACCCGTTAAGGTAACTGTACCAATGCCCGTTGAGGTAATCAGAGAGGCTCTGAACCGAATCCCACTATTATTTTCTCCAGTTGCAGTTCCTCCAATACCCGTTAAAACAACATTGCCATCAACTGTATTAATTTCGCTGTCATCAGCAGAGATCCCTACATTGTCGGATCCGACTGTTCCTCCCGTTCCCGTGAAGGTTATTTTCCCACTATTGGTCGTGACGATCGCACCATTAGTCAAGGCAATTCCCTGACTACTATTTGCCGTTCCCCCTTGACCGTCTAGGTTGATCACTCCGGTCACCGATTCCAGGGTTCCGCCCAAAATGCTAACGCCAGTTCCTTGTTCTGTCCCCGTTCCCCCAGTTCCTCTAATGTTGATGGGAGCGAGTCCCGTGGCTTGGATACCACCATTGCGAATCACGACACCACTGTTACCGGCACCACCGCTCCCCCCCGTACCTTCAATGTCAATTGCTCCATCTACACTGCTAATCAAGCTCCCTACATTATCAACAAAGACACCTCGCAGGTTATCTGTCCCACTCACTGCGGTACCCCTTAGGGTAATGGTTCCGGCATCTGCACCTGTGCCCGTGGATACGATCGTTGCTCCTCCGGTCACTCCAATTCCCCAATTGTTCCCACCGGTGCCTGTTCCGCCTGTTCCTGTCAGGGTAATATTACCCGTATTCGCCTCAATATCTCCAGAGACTAAAATTCCACTTAGGGTATTGTTTCCACTCCCTCCGGTTCCAGCGATCGTGATGGTACCGCTTCCCGTAGCAGTTACGGAACCCGCCGTATCAACCCAAACACCATACCCTTCTGCACTACTTTGCCCCCCGGTTCCATTCAGGATGATATTACCTGCACCCGTAGACTCCAGAGCCGCATTAAGATAAATCCCCGGTTGATTCGCTGCGTTAGGATCATTGCCGCCGGCTCCTGTTAAGTTCATATCACCATCAACAGTACTCACACGAGCGTTGTTAAAGATTCGGATTCCCTGGTGGAAACCCTGCCCCGTAGCATTGCCTCCTGTCCCATTTAGCGCGATCGTGGAGGCAGTTGCACCTGTCCCTGTAGAGGTGACCTGAGCATTATTAAAAATCACAATTCCATTCTGGGCAGTGTTATTATCGCCACCCGTTCCATTGATTGTGATGGAGCCGGACTCAGCCGTAACTAGGGTTCCTGAGCCTTCAATGCGTACTCCCAAGTTATTGAAACCAGATGCTTGACCTTGACCATCTAGTGTAATAGTGCCACTGGTCGTTTGGATGGTACTGCCACTGAGAAGATAGATGCCGTTACTTCCCCCTCCGCCTACTGTTCCCCCCTTGCCGCTGAGGGTGATGTCGCCGCTGTTGCTGGAAATTAAGACATTACTACTGGTGAGATCAATCCCGTTAAAAGTACCCGTGGCTGGGGTTACACCCTGATTAGCTTCCAGGATGATGCTCCCGCTGCCCGTGGCGGTGATACTGGAGTTATTACCAAAGCTAATGGAGCGATCGGCTTCCAGGGTTAAACTATTAGCACTCGTCCAGTTAATGGCGGCGGTTCCATTGACGGTAATATCTCCTGCCTGAGTCCCGCCACCAGCGGTAGTAATCGTGAGGTTTCCCGTATTTTGCAGGAAGTTACTGATGGTTTGATCGCCGAAGGTTCCCGCTCCAGTGGTAATGGTAATGTTGGTGGGATCCAGTAACAGATCTCCCACATTGATCCGTTGATCCCAATTTGCCCCTAAATCCAACTCCCGTTTCCCCGAAATTTCCGCAAAACCAGCGGGATTATGCAAATAGCCCAAAAAGCGGGTTTTATCATCTGCCCAGACAATTACCCGCCCCGCCGTAGCAAAAGGATCACGGGGATCTTGAGGATCACTGGGCAACCCAGACCCATCCAGCGGTGTTCCCCAGGCATTCCCCGCCGCGATCGTAGAAGTCGCCTCAACGATCGTTTCCTGGGCGGTGACGAACTCCCCTGTGCCTTGAAAATCACCACCAATCCGGATCCCATAGGCGGCCAAGTCACTACGGGCAATCACCACTTGGGCAGGGCTGAGAATATCCAGTTGTCCCGCCAAAACCAGATCCCCTGGCTCTGAGTTCAATTCAGCACTGAGGGGGGAAACCTGGTCACGGGATAAGACCGGGGTAGCGATCGTGATTTGGCTGTGGTTAATCTCGGTATTGCCAGAGGTTGCTTCTACCCGAATTTGTCCCTTTTGCGAACCCCTCAGGTTCACTTGACTTTGATTGACCTGCACTGACTGTCCCGCAAGTTCCAGTAGACCCCCAATTCCCGCTAGGTTACTCAGGTTAATTTGACTATTAACGATCGCTGTGGAGCCTTGGCTACTTTGCAAGATCACCTGATTGATCACACCCGTGGAATCGATCGCTGCGTCTTCAATCATGACCGCTTGGCCCTGAAGGTGGATCCGATCGCCTTCAATCCGGGCTGGCTTCTCCCCAGTGCCCCGCACCGTTACCGTTCCCCTGGGCTGACGGGTTAACCGCACGCTGCCATCCTCACTCACCTCCAGGGTATTGGCATGACCTTCGCCCCCCGTGAGTCGTTCCGGCAAATCCGTTGCAGCAAGTCCCTGACCATTATCGGTGACTTCCAACTCCAGCACCATGCCATTTTGCCGGATGCGTACTGTCTCACGACCCGGCACCGCAATGATATTCACCCCACCGCCGGGAGCGGAGAGACGGCCGGTATTTTCCACCGTGCCCCCCACCAGATTCAGGGTCTCTCCTGC
>JBEAPM010000406.1:0-9230 GCA_041164445.1 Cyanobacteriota bacterium | reverse complement strand
GCACTTCTGGCTTACGCAAAAAAGTGACGGTCTTTCAACAGCGGCATTATTTAGAAAACTTTGTCCAGTCTATTTTTGATAGTCTAGAGGGCTACGGCGGCGCAACCCTGGTACTGGGAGGAGACGGGAGATTTTACAACCGATCGGCCATCCAGACCATCTTAAAAATGGCGGCCGCCAATGGGTTTGGTAAAGTCCTGGTGGGACAAGGGGGAGTTTTATCCACCCCTGCAGTCTCCTGCATTATCCGCAAGTACCAGGCCTTTGGGGGCATCATTCTCTCGGCAAGCCACAATCCTGGCGGTCCCGATGGTGACTTCGGGATTAAATATAACATCAACAACGGTGGGCCCGCGCCGGAGAAGGTGACGGAGGCGATTTTTGAGCGGAGCAAAACTCTAACAGAATACAAGATCCTCGAAGCTTCAGATCTGGATCTCGATCGCTTAGGTTCCACAACCTTAGGCGCTATGACGGTCGAAGTCATTGACTCCGTGGCAGACTACGCGGAACTAATGGAAACCCTCTTTGATTTTGGCAAAATCCGAGAACTCTTGACGGGTGGCCACTTCCGCATGGTCATGGACTCCCTCCATGCCGTTACGGGGCCCTACGCTTCAGATATTTTTGAGCAGCGCCTCGGTGCTCCGGCCGGAACGGTACAAAATGGCATCCCCTTAGAAGACTTTGGCGGTGGACATCCCGATCCCAATTTGGTGTATGCCCATGATTTAGTGGAAATTCTCTACGGTGAGAATGCTCCGGATTTTGGGGCTGCTTCCGATGGGGATGGCGATCGCAACATGATTTTAGGAAATCACTTTTTTATTACCCCCAGCGATAGCCTAGCGATCCTGGCGGCCAATGCCCATCTCGTCCCCGGTTATGCCCAAGGCATTGCGGGAATTGCCCGCTCCATGCCCACCAGCGCCGCCGCCGATCGGGTTGCGGCCAAACTGGGGATTGAATGTTATGAAACTCCAACGGGGTGGAAGTTCTTTGGCAATTTATTGGATGCCAATAAAGCGACCCTCTGTGGCGAAGAAAGTTTTGGCACCGGTTCCAATCATGTGCGGGAAAAAGATGGGTTGTGGGCCGTTCTTTTCTGGCTCAATATTCTTGCCGTCCGTCAGCAATCCGTAGAAACGATCGCTCAGGAACACTGGCAAATTTACGGGCGTAACTACTACTCCCGCCACGACTATGAAGCCATTCCCAGCGATCCCGCCAACACCTTGATCGCCAATTTGCGGGAAAAATTACCCACCCTCAAAGGTCAAGCTCTCGGTCGTTACACCGTTGAGTATGCCGATGATTTTAGCTATACCGATCCCATAGATGGCAGCATCAGCCAAAAACAAGGGGTTCGCATTGGCTTTACCGATGGCTCGCGCATGGTGTTCCGGCTTTCTGGCACCGGGACGGAAGGGGCAACCCTGCGGCTCTACCTAGAGCGCTACGAAGCGGATCCGGCTCAACATCACCTCGATCCCCAAGTGGCCCTAGGGGATCTCATTCAACTGGCGGATGAAGTGGCTCAGATTAAAACCCTGACGGGGCGGGATCAGCCCACGGTGATTACCTAAACGTGATGTGCAACTATTCTCAGATCCCTGGTTTCTCGTAGAACGAAGCTCAATCACTTGAGGTTAGTCCACAGAAACCGGGGATCTTGGCGATCACGCCGTTACCTACCTAAATTCCGTCATTTCTCATCCATCTTGCCCGCCCCATGTCTACCTCGTCCTCAGCAAAGCGCCCTTCCTTGATCCTGCACAGCACGATCGTGTTGGGCTGTTTTTGGGGACTGGCTGCCCTAGGCATGGGGCTTAACCCTCAAAGTTTTTGGAAATTTTTTACCGTTCCCTCAGCGATTCCCCCTGGAACCCCAAGCCTGAGCTATTACTGGGATATTCAAGCCTATGGGGAGCTAGCCCTGAATCCTCAGTGTTCCGCTTTTTATCCACTCTGGCCCGGTTTAATTCGCCTGGGATTTGCGCCGACGACCGTACCCGAAGCAGCACAAGCCTTCTTAATCGTTGCAACCAGCTTCAGTTTGCTGGGAATACCGATCGCTCTAAAGCTCTTTCGGACTGCCTTTCAGGACGATCGGCTAGCTCTTGAGATTGCACTCCTTTACAGCCTCAGTCCCCTGGCTATTTTCCGGGTCATTGGCTATACGGAAAGTCTTTTCAGCTTTTTAGGATTGTTGTTGCTCTTGCTGCTCAGCAAATCCCCTGATCGCTTCCCCCTTTGGCTCTTGATGACGATAGTCGGCAGCCTAGCGGCTGTTTTAGCTTTATTGCGGCCAACTTTACCGCAAACCTTGGGTTCTAGCTTGGCCTGCCTGGTCACCCTTGGTTTAGTCGATCTGGGCAGTCACTTCAGGAGCTTCAGGCGTTTCAGGGAACAAAGCGATCGATCCTCAGCTCAGTCTAACAGGTCTACAAGGGTCTACCGGGCTTGTGTCTCTTGGGCTTCGCAGTTTCAGAAACGCCAGCCTCTGGTCTTCCCCTTAACCCTAGCCCTAATCTTGGGAACGATCGGCGGATATAGTATCTATGGTTGGCTCTGTTGGCGATCCACAGGGAATTTTTGGGGCCCCTTTAGCCAGCAAAGCCTGTGGAACAAATCCTTGGGGTTGCGGCCTTGGCTCCTCTTTACGCCCCGATCGCCCTTGTTGGATTTTTGGGGATTATATTTACCACCTTTGTTGGGGATTGCAGCCCTAGGACAGGTCGGACAAGCCTTGGGCTTTTTTTCCCTCGTTCCGCTGCGGGGTCGCTTTTGGACTTGGCTCTGTGCCCTTTACCCCCCGCTCTGGATTTTGATCCAAACTTGGGGCAGGCGTTACGTTGAGAACTTTGCGGGCAATTTAGCCCGAAGAACCCAGCATTCAAAGTCTCTTTCGTCTCTTCCGAATTGGGCGAATAGCTATGGGTTTTGGTTCGCACTGTATTTTGCCGCATCCCATTCAGCGATCGTCTTTTTGACCCAAGATCGCCTGGTGAGTTTAGGCCGCTATATTTTTGCCCAACCCTTTCTCTTCTTTGCCTTAGGCTCCCTCTACCCCCACCTCGATCGCCGCCATCAGCGTTTGCTCGGACCCACACTGATGGGAGTCTCTAGTCTTTATCTCATCCACCAATGGATTCGCTATGGTAACCACCAGTGGCTGGGATAACTCAATGTGAGAAGATCGTCCTGGCCCCTTACCCCTTAGAATGGGAGGGTCTTCAGTCGGGCGATTTCAAGGGTTATGGCGACTTTTTTGTTGGAAGTGGGGGTTGAGGAATTACCTGCTCAGTTTGTGGATAGTGCGTTGCAGCAATGGCAAGGGCGTGTCCCGGCGGATTTAGCAGCAGCGGAGTTGATCCCCAGTGATCTCCAGTTTTACGGCACACCTCGTCGTTTAGCGATCGTCTTGACTGGACTCCCCGATCGTCAGGCGGATCGGGTGGAAGAAATTAAGGGACCCCCGGCCCAGGCCGCTTTTAAGGATGGCCAGCCGACCCGAGCAGCGGAGGGATTTGCCCAGAAGCAGGGAGTGAGTCTGGAGGACTTTGAAATTCGTCCCACAGAAAAGGGAGAGTTTGTCTTTGTCCAGAAGCAGATTCCAGGGCGATCGTTAGCGGAAATTTTGACGGAATTGGTGCCCCAGTGGATCTTCGGTTTAGAAGGAAAGCGGTTTATGCGCTGGGGCGATGGCGATCTGCGCTTTTCTCGCCCGATTCGCTGGCTCGTGAGTTTGCTGGACGATCGGGTTTTACCCTTAAGTTTGACGGATAGCTCCCTAACCGTACAGAGCGATCGACTGTCCCAGGGACATCGTGTCTTGCATCCCGCCCCCGTCACGATCGCCGAGGCAGGAGCCTATGCAGAAACCCTGGCCAAAGCTTTTGTCTTGGTAGATGTCGAGCAACGACGGGAGCAGATTCGGGAACAGGTAAAAGCCGCAGCAGCCCAGGTGGGAGGCGTGGCAGAAATCCCAGAGGACTTGCTGGCAGAGGTGACCCAACTGGTGGAATGGCCCACCGCTGTGGTGGGGAATTTTGAGGCAACCTTCTTAAAATTGCCCCCAGAGGTGATTACCACGGTGATGATCTCTCATCAGCGCTATTTTCCCATTCGCAAACCTGATGCACCGGCAGATGCGGACTGTACAGCGGCGGCGGAAAGTCTGTTTCCCCAATTTATTACCCTCTCCAATGGGGATCCAGCGAAATCAACAGAAATTGCAGCGGGCAATGGTCGGGTCATTCGGGCACGGCTGGCGGATGGAGAATTTTTCTACAAAGCGGACTGTAAGCAACCCTTGGAAGCGTTTCTGCCCCAGTTAGAAACCGTAACCTTTCAGGAAGTGCTGGGATCCCTGCGGCTCAAAGTGGATCGCATTGTGGAGGGGGCCGCAGCGATCGTCTCTCAACTTAACTGCTCCCCCACTGAAGCCAGGAAAATTCAGCGGGCAGCGCTACTTTGCAAGGCAGATCTGGTCAGTCAGATGGTCTTTGAGTTCCCGGAATTGCAGGGCGTGATGGGGCAAAAATATGCCCTAGTGGGCCAGGAAGACCCGGAAGTTGCCACCGCCATTCGGGAACATTACCTGCCTCGGGGGGCTGGGGATGACCTCCCCCACACCTTAGCGGGACAGGTGTCCGGTATTGCCGATCGTCTTGATACCCTAGTCTGTATTTTCGGCTTGGGTCTGTTACCCAGTGGTTCCTCGGATCCCTTTGCTCTGAGGCGGGCGGCGAATGCAGTGGTCAATATCCTCTGGGCGGCCAATCTATCTCTGAACCTGCAAGACCTGCTTCAGAGCCTGACTACATCCTTTGTCCGCCGCTTCCCGGACGTGAAAACCGAGGCAGAAGAACTCCGATCGCTCCTCACAGATTTCTTTCTGCAACGATTGCGTACCCTGCTCCAGGAAGAACAGGGCATTGAATACGATTTAGTGAACGCGGTTCTCGGAGAAAATGATGCCATCTATCGCGAGCGGGCCCTGAGTCATCCCCTTGATGTGTTGGCCCGGGCGAAGCGGTTGCAGAGCTTGAGGAACAGCGGTGAGTTAGAACTGCTCTATGAAGCCCTGAACCGATCGGCGCGATTAGCTCAGCAGGGCAGCCTAGACTATCAAACCCTGGATCCCGTCGGCATCATCCAGCCCGATCGCTTCCAGCAGCCCACGGAACAAGCTTTATACGACGCACTGATTCAATTACTCCCGGAAACCCAAACCGCCCAACAGACCCAGGAATACGATCGTCTTGTCATGGGCTTAGTGGCTATGGCTCCTACAGTACGGGACTTCTTCGACGGTGAAAACAGCGTCATGGTCATGGATCCCGATCCAGGAATTCGGGAAAATCGCTTGAACCTCCTGGGAGTACTCCGTAATCAGGGGCGCGTCTTAGCCGACTTTGGGGCGATCGTGAAGGTGGGGTGAGGCTTACCCCTAATAAAGTCTGGCATATACCAGCAACAATAAGGATTATCAGTGCTAGTACAACGATCGTGCGAGTCAAGACTAATCTAAGTGACCTTGAATGATCCCGCCCCCGAGCAAGCGATCGCCGTCATACCAGACGGCTGCTTGTCCTGGCGTGATACTAAACTGTGGTTCATCAAAGAGAATCTGAACCCGATCGGTGTTGAGGGGAATGATGGTCGCGGGTTCTGGGGCTGTGCGATACCGTACCTGAACCTCCGCCCGAATGGGGGCAGTGGGTGGCGCGATCGAGACCCAATTTAGCCGACTCACCTCACAGCGATCGTGATGGGCACTACTGCGAGGCCCCACCACAACCTGATTGCGCCCCGGATCCAGTTTGAGGACATAGAGGGGTTCGGGATAGGCGATCCCTAAGCCTTTCCGTTGGCCGATCGTGTAGTTGTGAATCCCTTGATGTTGGCCCAAAATGTGCCCCGACTCATCGACAATATCCCCCACCTGCGGAGCAAGATACTGTTCTAGGAAATTTTTCATTGAGCCGTGAACTTCAATTAAACAGAGATCCTGGCTGTCTGGTTTGGCGGCGGTGTTGAGGTGAAATTCTTCTGCCAAGCGCCGGGTTTCGGGCTTGGTGTAGGTTCCCAGGGGAAATTTCACGGCACTGAGTACCGTTTGATCCAAATCGTAGAGAAAATAGGTCTGATCCTTATGCCGATCGTTTGCCCGCCATAATTCATAGCGCTCTGTTTCCGGGTTGTGGATGACCTGAGCATAGTGCCCCGTAGCGATCATTTCAATACCTAGTTCTGCCTTTGCCCAGGCCAACAGGGGGGCAAATTTCACGGCCCGATTGCACTGAGAACAGGGGAGGGGCGTTACCCCCGCTTCATAGCCCTGTACCAGATAATCCACAATTTCCCGTTGAAAGACTTCACGGCTGTCCACCACATGGTAGGGCACGCCTAACTGTTCACAGAGGGCGGCAGCATCCACCATTCCTTCCGAACAACATTGTCCTTTGCCCTTCATGAGCCATAGGGTTACCCCCACCACTTCATAACCTTGGTGGTGTAATAACGCTGCGGTGGTGGAACTGTCTACGCCACCGGATAAGCCAACGGCAATACGCTGAGTCATGGGTGCTCTAGGGTGCTGTACAGCCTATTCATGCTAGCACTTAGACCAGAGAACAACCGCGTTCCTAGCGGATTCTTTTGCTGCTGAATGCTCCATTACTCTTCATAGTCTCCGGCATAGGTCATCACACACATCACGCGGTAGCGCGGATGGGGGCCGCAGGCAACGCCCGTTTTTTCAAAGACCGGATTGAGCAACATGATGCGGTGTCCTCGGATCTGAAAACCATCATCAATTACCAGTTGACGCACCACATCGACTCCGGTGGCTGCCCCATAACTAATATTTTCCGCTGCCATCGTTTTCCAAGTACCATAGCGGCTTAAACGCTCACTCGGCGTACTCTCATCACTACCGGTATGGCCAATTTTGCCCGTTTGAGCTTGATCCGCCGCCTGATCCGCCGCGGCCCGATCCATGCCGCTCGATCGCGTTAGTTCTCCCATGGCCGCCTGACGATCGAGATAGACGATCGCATCATCTACCGCAACCACCCCTTCCCGAGTCCGAATCGGGATTTGACCCGGTACCCGATAGAGATTGCCGCGATAGTAAGCTTTGGAGGCTAGCAGTTCATCGGCGTAGGCTTGGGGATCGAGGCGCAGGCGATTGGTTTCCACAAGGACTGCTGCTTCTAGGGCTTCATAGTCAATACTGGGTTCTAGGGGCTGAGCCATGCTGGCCGGGGCAAGAGAAGCCTGGGTCAGGATCCAAGCGAAGAGGGATAGTGCTGTTCCGATCGTTCCCCCGAGGAAAAATCTTGCGTTGTTCCGCTTTAAGGCTGCTTTCACATGGGTTCCTGACACAATGGTTTCTCCTGAGGTGCTGAAATCATCTCCCAAATGTTGACGTTCAAACGATCGAGTTGTGCCCGATCGTGGCTAACCCAGAGGTAAGCGCGACCAGGGTTGTCTTGGTACCACCGTTGAATCAGGTTTTCTACCTGTAACGTGGTTTCCTGATCTAAGGATACAGTGGGTTCATCCAAGAGGAGAATCTGAGGATTTAAGAGTAAGACCCGTAGGATTCCCACCAGTTGTCGTTCTCCCCCCGAGAGGTGTTGAGACGATCGATCTAAAAAATCAACGGCACGTCCCACCTGACCACAGAGGTGAGCTGCAGCCTGCCGGTTGTATACTTTGCCCTGCTGTCCTTTCAGTTGAAAAGGCCGTTTAAGATTGGCTTCCACCGTGCCTTCCCAGAGGGGGGCCCGTTGGGGCAGCAGGATCATCTGGCTCCGCCGATCGGGGATATTACTTACGCTTAACGGCTGTCCTTGACAGCGAATCACCCCTTCGGAGGGAGGATCCAAGCCCACTAGCGATCGCAGAAAGAGGGTTTTGCCCATACCCGACGGCCCCGACAGACCCCGACAATCCCCTGGATAGAGGGCAAAATTTAGATTGCGCCAAATCCAGCGCTGGCCCAATTGGCGACCCAACTGGCTGACCTCTAGCAGCGGTGTTTGATCCTGATGCTTTGCCTTTGCCATACCAACCCTCTCCTCTACCGCTTTTCTTAACCCGGTATCTGATCCGCAGGGCTATCAATTTAAGGCGGAAGAGTGCTGCACTCTTCCCTTAAATTTTTTCGCTTTCAAGGGAAAGCCATACACAGAAGACGGGGACACAAAAACCGGATTGCTTGAAAGCCTGGATTCAAGGCGAACCAGGACTTTAGGGCGCGTCACCCCTTCAGTCCAGTTCCTTACGGTATCCCCAGGGGCTGAAACCAGTACGGCATCTCGATGGATGACAGTCCCTCGTTCCCGTCATAGTATACTGGTCGCCGTGGTTAAGGTATACCTTGGGTTCCAAGGTGCCAGCAAGATTGAGATGAATCAGACCATATCGGCGGTAACGGCTTCTCCCCGTCCTCGGGCCCTCAGACTGGTGGCCCTGGGCGATAGCTTGGTCTATGGCTATGGCGATACGGAAGGAGGAGGGTGGGTCGATCGCTTGCGGTGTTATTGGATGCGGCAGGCCCTAGAAGATCCCCACAGTTTACCTTCTCCTGTGCTGTACAACCTGGGGGTTCGGGGAGATACGATCGATTTGGTCTCTCGTCGCTTAGAGGCTGAATTTAAGCATCGGGGCGAGTACCGTAACCGAGTTCCCGATGGCATTCTGTTATCTGTAGGCACCAATGATTCGCCGCGCGTGGGACAACCCGATGGCAAAAACTACACGGATTTCGATCGCTTTCAACGGATGATGGAAACCCTCTTGGAGCGATCGTTAGAATTAGCCCCGATCGTGTATTTTGTCGGTATGGTTCCGGTGGATTCCTACAAGATGCCCTTTTTGGATTTGTTGTACTACAACCATTCCGATCAATATCGTTATAAAGAAGTAACCCGTCAGTTGTGCCGCTCTCTCGGCATCCCGTATTTAGACTTGTTTGAACAGTGGCTGAGTAATGGGGATCAGTGGTGGCGATCGCGCTTGAGTGAGGATGGTCTCCATCCCAATCATTTGGGCTATGCCAGCATTTTTGAAGCGGTGTTAGCCTGGAAAGATCTCCAGCAGGAACTGGCTCATCAGTAAAACACGGGACGTATTGACGCTCCTCCTGATCCTGTGATTCTGTGATAAAGACAGAGTATTGCAGCGGATCTGGGTAGACTGAGATCCTTGAG
This sequence comes from Cyanobacteriota bacterium, assembly GCA_041164445.1. Taxonomy (GTDB): domain Bacteria; phylum Cyanobacteriota; class Cyanobacteriia; order Prochlorotrichales; family Prochlorotrichaceae; genus JBEAPM01. The sequence goes on along the minus strand of JBEAPM010000406.1, from coordinate 3 downwards.
GTG
>JBEAPM010000405.1:0-4410 GCA_041164445.1 Cyanobacteriota bacterium | reverse complement strand
GAAAACCCCACCAATGCCGGGGATGGTTACTCCATGGCCTATCATGCCGGGGCCGAACTCAGCAACATTGAGTGTTTCCAAATCAATCCTTTAATCAAAGACTACAACGGCCCCGCCTGTGCCTATGTTGCCGGGCCTTTTGGAGCCTACACCGCCAACGCTGAGGGGCATCGCTTCATCAACTGTGACTATTGGAGCGGCCAGATGATGCTGGAGATGTGGAAAGAACTGAACTCTGGGAAGGGCCCCGTCCACCTCAAGATGTATCATCTCGATGAAGACACCATTGCCGAAATTGAGCAAATCCTCTGGGCCAATGAGCGTCCCAGCCGGGGACGTTTCCACCAAACTCGGGGTGAAGACTACCGCACCCATGGTGTGGAAATGAACATTTCGGAAATTGGCCTCTGCAGCGGTCACAGTGCGTCCGGTGTCTGGGTGGATGAAAATGCTGAAACCACCATTCCTGGACTGTATGCTGCTGGTGACATGGCTTGTATTCCTCATAACTACATGATTGGGGCTTTTGTCTCTGGGCGCATCGCCGGGATTCATGGCATGGAAACCAAGTCCGGCTTGAGCCATGTGGAACCCGATCCTGAATTCCTAGAAGCCGAAAAGTCCCGGATTTATGCCCCCCTCGATCGTCCCGATGGTGTTCCCCATACCCAGGTTGAATACAAACTTCGTCGTTTGGTCAACGACTATCTGCAGCCCCCCAAATCTCCGAATAAGATGGAAATTGGCTTGCAACAATTTTTGAACTACAACACCACCCTTGATCTGATGGGGGCTCAAGATCCCCATGAGTTAATGCGGTGTATGGAGGTTCACTTCATCCGAGACTGTGCTGAAATGGCAGCCCAAGCCTCCATCTACCGTAAGGAGAGCCGATGGGGACTCTACCACTATCGTCTCGATTACACCGAGCGGAATGATGAAGAATGGTTCTGTCATGTCAACTTGAAAAAATCTGAAGTGGGGGAGATGGAACTCTTCAAGCGTCCCGTCGAGCCTTATATCGTGGAGGTGGATCTGGGACACGAAGTCTATGATGTTGCCGTTCACTAGGCTCTGTTACTGAGATCTGTCACTGAGGTTTGTTACTCAGGTCGATTAGTGAGGTCGATCGCTCAGATCTGCCCTCTTAACTAACTGAGACACCTCAATACGTGGTGGCGGGCAGCTTGGCCGCTCACCACCATGCCCTCTACTGTGCAGACTAGTACTGTGTAGGGCTTTCCACTGAAACCGAAAAAATTCAATGGAAGAGTGCGGTGCTCCGCGCCGCACTCTTTCGCCTTAAGTGGGTAGCCTGGGTCGATCGCTACTGTGTAGTAATGCGTAGCAAGAGGAAGTACGGCCTAGGCATTTCATCACTAATGAATGACAGTTCCTCGTATGTGGTGTCTCGTAACCCTTTCATTGACAAACTTAGACAAACTTAATTTTTGAACTCGCAGGATAAATTATGGCTTTAACCACCCAACGTGTAGACGTTCCCGTGATCGTTGACGAATCAAAATGTTTAGAAAAGTGTCAGGCTTGCATTGAAGTTTGTCCCTTAGATGTCTTAGTCAAAAACCCAGAAACCGGTAAAGCCTACATGAAGTATGATGAATGTTGGTTTTGCCTTCCCTGTGAGCAAGAGTGTCCAACCAATGCCATCACTGTTCAAATTCCCTTCTTGCTGCGCTAAAACCACAAATTTAGGAGATTAACCGATGCCTGTTGATATCGATCCAGAAGTGGCCCAATGGGTTGAGATGCTCAAGTCTCCATCCGTGGACGATCGCCTTGTCGCGGTAAAAAGCCTGCAACACCTCGGGGAAGACACTGCCATCGATGCCTTGATTGAAGCCCTAAAAGACGACAATAGTATGGTTCAGTCTATTGCCGTAACCGCTCTGTGGGAACTGGCCAATCCCGTTGCTGTGCCTGCCTTATTGGAGTGTCTTAGCTCTCCCCATGCAGAGGTTTACGAAGAGACCCTCTCTGCCCTCAAAGAACTGGTTGCCCCGGACGATTTGCTCAAACTCTTGGACTATCTGCAACAAGACAACGAGCAAGTGCAAGTGAGCATCCTGATTCTCTTACGTAAGATTCACGATGCTCAGTCCCTTCCCTATGTCATGCCCTTTTTTGAATCGGAAAGTCTGGTTTTGCGGGAAGCCTCCGTCACCACATTGCGATACCTCAATCAAGTAGTGCGGTGCGAACCCGCCTTAGCTCTGGCCAAGGATCCCGCCCCTGAAGTCCGTCGAGCGGCAGTTTTAACCTTAGGGCATTTAGCGGATGAAGCGGTTGTGCCATTGCTCTGCGAAGTTTTGACCCAGGATACAGACTGGCAGGTTCGCCGCAATGCGTCCCAATCCTTGGATCTACTCGCATCCCCTGCTTCGGTGAAAGCACTGGAACAAGCCCTTAAAGATGAGCATTGGCAAGTGCGCAAGTTTACCGCCCGGGCGCTGCAGAAGGTAGGCACCCCAGAAATATTGCCGAGCCTCATTCAAGCTTTATCGGATGAATATTCTGATGTTCGCCGAGATGCTGCTGTTGCCTTGGGTAACCTCGGTCATGCCGATGCCCTGCCTGCACTGCAACAAACCTTAGATGATCCAGACATTGACGTGCGTATTTTCTCAGAGCGGGCCATCAAAAAGATTAAAGAGACCCTCTCCAGCGCATCCGGTTCTGAAGTCTAGGGTACCCATTGTGGATTCTCCAAATTCTCAAAACACTGCCTTAAATGCGATCGACCCTGAGAACCCTGTGGATCAAGATCAGATTGCAACTGATCCTCCAGGTCAAACTCAGGCGAAACCCTCGGAGAGCGATCCACGTTTTCAAGAAGTCCTGACCCTTCTTAAACAAATCATTGAGCCCATTTTGCACAATGACATTGTTAGTTTGGGCATGGTGCGGAATCTGCGGGTCGTTAACGACTATGTTTACCTCAGACTCTACATTGGTTCTCATCAGCAGGACTTGACTACCCAGGTGGAGCAGCACCTCTCGGTTCTTCTTTGGTGTAAGCGGGTTTATGTGCAGCCCTGCACCATTCCTGGGGTGCGTACCACCTTAGCGATTTCTAGTGGCAAAGGAGGAGTTGGCAAGTCCACTACGGCAGTTAATCTGGCCGCCGCACTCACGCGCAGTGGGGCCCGGGTCGGCTTATTAGATGCGGATATTTACGGGCCCAATGTGCCGCAAATGCTGGGATTAGCGCAAGCAGATGTGACAGTGCAAGAAACCGAATCAGGACAACGATTTGTGCCATTGGAAGCCCATGGCATTAAGGTGATGTCTGTGGGGCTATTAGCGGAACCGGATCACCCCTTAGCCTGGCGAGGGCCAGTGCTCCACAAGATTATTACCCAGTTCCTCCATCAAGTCGATTGGGGGCAATTAGACTATTTGCTCATTGACTTACCGCCAGGGACGGGAGATGCTCAAATTACCATTGTTCAGGAAAGTCCGATCTGTGGGGTTCTGCTCGTCACTACTCCTCAACAAGTTGCGGTCTCCGATGTCCGACGCAGTATCCACATGTTTCGTCAGGTGGGAATCCCCGTCTTAGGGCTGATCGAAAATATGAGCTACTTGCCTTGCCCCTGTTGTGGCAAAAAGCTTCAGGTGTTCGGAACCGGAGGCGGGGAAACCTTGGCAACGGAGTTGAGTGCCCCGTTATTAGCCCAAGTTCCCCTCGATCCCCGGGTTTGTGAAATGGGGGATCAGGGCAAACCCTTACCGCTCTTAGATTCTGATGCCACTATCAGTCAAGCGTTCAGTCAAATTGCGATCGCTTTGAACCAGACCTTTAGTTTCAGTCTTGCCGATTGATCCCATTGTCAGCACTTCAGACCTTAAAAGCCCTTACAACCTGTCGTTTTAGGTCACCTCGATTAATCGTGGCGGGCAGCTATGTCACCTGCCACATCCCTATTCTGGCGTGGGCATGAGGGCAAAATTTTGAATTTTTCGAGGTGTCCACTCTTTGAAGACACGATCAGTGACTGTCAGGACTGTCAGACTCACATGAAGGACTAAAAGTCTGTCCAGAGAGAACTTTTTCTCTCCTCCTGACTTTGCATACTGAGACGGGGCTCACGGAAATTTTGCCTTTTACTGATCAGCGAGGTTTTTTATGTCTGTAGGTACAACAAATTCTATTCCGGTAACTGTACTCACGGGTTACTTGGGAGCAGGGAAAACTACATTGTTAAACCATATCCTAACCTATGAACATGGCAAAAAAGTGGCGGTAATTGTCAATGAGTTTGGTGAGGTGGGTATTGATAATCAACTGGTTATTGATGCAGATGAAGAAATTTTTGAAATGAACAATGGCTGTATTTGTTGCACAGTGAGAGGGGACTTGATTCGCATTATTGGAAATTTGATCCAGCG
>JBEAPM010000404.1:0-5521 GCA_041164445.1 Cyanobacteriota bacterium | reverse complement strand
AAAACGTTGTGGTACAGGTAGCCAACGCGACTCTACAGCCCCTCTTCAATGAATGCTCTCGGGTGGAAGTCATTAAGCAGGCTTATTTCCACCCCCGTTTACTCTCAACCCGACAGATTGAGCGTTTTCGCAATGACCTATCCTGGAAATATCGGGTATTGCAAAATTTTGAAGAACCCCGCAATATTTACGAAAGTCGCTTTGCCTTGCTGATTTTGCAGCCGGGAGGCATTCACCGCATTGCTATTTATGCCCCCCGGCAAGACGAATTATCGGCGCTAACCCCCTGGCAGCAAAGTATAACCCTGGGGTTAGAGTTTCGGGATGCCTTGGCTCCCCGCCTGCAATCCCTAACGCGCTGGTTAGGGCAAGGGGTGGTGTATGTCCTCACCCATGTCTTAGGACGGGCGATCGGCCTAGTGGGGCGGGGAATTGTGCAGGGGTTGGGCAGTGTCTGGAGCGATCGGGCTAAATAGCTAAAATCAGAAGAAGATTTAAAATAGATTTACGATGTATCTTTAGAGGTACTTGTAGAGGTTCCGGCTATGCTGAATATGGATCCCACAGACGATTGAAAGCCTCTCCTTTTCCCACAGGGAACTCCTGTTCGTACCATTTACTTGGACTTCTGAATAGTACTTCTAGTCCTAGAGTCCTAGAACGGTTCCCCATAGAGATGAAGAGTTAAGCAAATCTAATGTGCAATGCTTCTCCGGTTCAACCAGAAAGAGGGATTTTACCCGTTTTACCCCTCTTTCCCCCTTAAGTTGCACAGAGTTCAATAAAATAGATTTTCTGGAGAGGATATGCGCCTCTACACAAAATACTTGACCAATACTAAAATCTTCATCTCTAAGGTGATCAACTTTAAGACAGAAGAGTGCGGCGCGAAGCGTCGCCCCCTTCCATTAAATTTTTTCGCTTTCAGTGGAAAGCCATCTCTAAATTCGGCTTTTCGCTTAAAGCGGAAACGTTGCAGGAATCACGGAGCCCGGCTTAGGCATGAAGATTACAGACCCTCTTGTTCTGTGGCAGCCAGTATTGTCACACCCTATTTATGCTGAACTCTGAGCATCAAATTCATCAATTTCTCGCCCCCATGCCCGTCATCTCTGGCCAGGTGACGATCAGTGCTGCGATCGATGTGCTGTTACAGGCTCTAAAGCGGCGTTCTACGCTGATTGAAGCAAAAATAAGTACGCCCTGTGCCCTCGTTGAAGAGCAGGGGGAGTTGGTGGGGCAAATCAACCTGGCCACGATTTTGCGTAGTTTAAACCACGATACCCCCCTCGATCGTCTCAAGGTGATGCAGGACATGGATCCTTTGCCCTGGACGCTGGCCTTGCCGCCGGACTGTTCGCCCTGGCAACTGCTCTCGTTGTGGATGGTGGGACAAGGGGAACCGATCGCGATCGTTGATCCGAGGGCTGGGTGTTTAGGTCGTCTGACCGCCGCTAGTGTCTGTCGGGTTTTGGCCCACACGTCCTTTTGGGATACGCACCTTGTGCAAAGCACCATGCTCAGTAAGCCAGAACAGCGATCGGCCCAGGAAACGGTTTGGAGTGCTGTCCAAGGCATGGGACAACAGCCCCCCACGGTCATTCCTGTGCTGGCGGAGGATGGGACTCAGGAATGGCTAGAGGACTGGGACATTCTTCAATTACTCCAGGCAAATCTCAATCTCCAGGAAATTCCCCTTGGAACGATCGCCCATTCCCGAGAAAAGGTGGTTTTGGCTGAGGAGTCTTTGGCCACCGCCTATGGACGCTTAGAAGCGGTTCAGCTCCGGGGCATTCCCGTCATGACGGCTCATGGAGAGGTGATCGGTTGGTTGGAGCGGGAGCATCTTCTCCAAGGGCTAACGCCTCAAGTTTTAGCTCAAACCTTGTTAGCCCACCCCCAGGGAGATTTAACCCATGCCGTGCTCGATCAATTGCATCCCCAGGGTGATCCGGTTACTGTTCCTTCACGGCCCAACTCTGGCCCACTCAGCCAGGATCAGGATCTGGCCCGCCTAGCGGAGGAGATTCCCCGCTTACCCCTTAGTGCTGAATCGGAAAATTTCCTAGGTCGCAATGAACTCTTTCTCCAAATTAATCATCAAATTCATCAATCCCTGAACATTAGCCAAACCTTAGCGGCCATCACGCGGGAAATTCGCCAATTTCTCTCAACGGATCGAGTTGTTATCTACAAATTTCATGCTAACTGGAGTGGAACGATCGTTGCAGAATCTCTAGAGCAGGGTTTCCAATCTCTGTTAGGCAAAGAAATCCAGGATGAATATTTTTCAGAACATTTGATTGAGCCCTATCGTAACGGTCGCATTCAAGTAACGGATAATGTTTATCTCAGTAACCTGACGGGATGCCATATTAATTTATTAACTCAAATTCAGGTCAAAGCCTTAATCGTAGTCCCCATTGTCATGGGGAATCAACTCTGGGGACTCCTTTCCGCTCAAAACTGTGGTCAAGTCCGCCATTGGTTACCGAAAGAAATCACGATTCTTCAGGAATTATCCCGAGAAATTGCCTTTGCCATTCGCAATTCGACCCTCTATCAGGTTGCTCAAGATAAAATCTATACCTACCAACGGCAACAATCCGTTCTCGATCGCTATGCGCTACAGCAATCTACCGTTGCCAGCCTCAGCCATTGTGCGATGCGGGCAACGGATTTTATCCCCCTCTGTCAGGAAGCAACGGAATTACTGAGTCAAGTTTGCCAGGTTGATTTTACGGCTGTTTTAGCCCTCTTACCTAATCAAGCGGCGTTGCAACTGCAAGCAGGGGTGGGGTGGCCCAGTGAATGGATTGGCCAGGCTCAAACTCAATCTGAACCTCGCAATTTATTTGGTTATACACTCTCTGCGAATGCTCCGGTGTGCTTCCAGGATTTGTGGGAAGAAACTCGTTTTCGTGGCGGTCCCATGTTAGATAATAACCACATTATTAGTGGTATGAGCACCACCATTAAAGGGAAGGGTAATAGCTATGGCATACTGGGAGTATTTGCTAATCATAAACGTCAATTTCAATCCGATGATTTAGATTTCCTCCAAGCGATCGCTAATACCTTGAGCATGGCCTTAGCCCGTTTTCAGACGGAGCAACAACTCAGCCAATTTTTCGATCTGTCCAATGAATTTTTCTGTATTCTCAACTTAGAACGATCGATTTTGAAGGTCAATCAACATTTTATCGATTCCCTAGGCTATGACCTTGAGGAAATCCTTCAACAAGATCTGTTGGCTTGGCTACATCCAGAAGATCAAATCAAAACTGAGAATGCGTTTCGTTGCCTCAATTCTGGATTCAGTATTCACAACCTCCAAAATCGCTATCAGAAGGCCAACGGTGATTATATTTGGCTGGAATGGACAGCTGTTGGTTCGGAAGATGACTTAATTTATGCCGTAGCCCACGACATTACCGAACAGCAGCAATGGCAACAAGCATTGCAGGAAAGCCATAAATCCTTATCGGATTTCAAGTATGCCTTAGATCAGTCGTCTATTGTTTCCATTTCTGACCCCGAAGGGGTCATTACTTACGTCAATGACAATTTTTGTGAGGTGTCTGGTTATAGTCCTGAGGAACTGATAGGACAGAATCATCGCATTGTCAATGCAAACTATCATGCCAAGTCAACCTTTGATGATCTCTGGAAAACTATCAACCAAGGAAAAGTATGGCGTTCTGAGGTTAAAAATAAAGCGAAAAATGGTGAGTATTTCTGGTGTGATACAACCATTATTCCCTTTATTGATCAATCCGGTCAGCCCATTCAACACGTTGCCATTCGTAAAGATATTACCGCCCGAAAACAAGCAGAACTAGCCCTCAGTACCCTGGCCCAAACCGCTGGCGTTGGTGAGGACTTCTTTCAGGTGTTGGTGGCCTCTTTAGGGAAAACCCTAGATATTCCAGTCGTGTATTTAGCGGTACAGGATCGCCATAAGACCAATGAATTTCCTGTATTGGCGATGGTTTCCCCCTCAGGAGCTATCTTTGACAAGGATCCCTTAAGTAAAATTGCGATGGCACAGGATTGGTTTGAAAGCGATCGTTTAAGTGCAAATCATCCCCTCGTGCGCAAATGGAATTGTTCCCATTGCAGTCGGTTTCACCTGCGATCGAGTAGTGGTACAATCTATGGCTATCTAGGGTTAGCTAGTACGGTGCCCCTTAAATTTAATTCCTTCCATCAAGAAATCCTCCAGATCTTTGCCTCTAGGGCTGCTACCGAACTGGAACGTCGGGCGATTGACTTAGAGCTGCAAGAATTGACCGCTGATTTAGAAAAACGGGTAGAAAAACGTACCTTAGAGTTACAGGAAGCGAAGGAATTAGCGGAATCTGCTAACCAGGCCAAGAGTGAGTTTTTAGCTCGTATGAGTCATGAAATTCGGACTCCTCTCAATGCCATTCTAGGGATGATTTATCTCTGTTTACAAACCACCCTAACCCCCGAGCAAAAAGATTACTTAATTAAAGTTCAAAAAGCAGGGAATTCACTCCTGGTTATTATTAATGAAATTCTCGACTTCTCTAAAATTGAAGCCAACTGTGTCAATTTAGAAATCATTGATTTTAACCTGCGGGAACTGTTGGAAGAAGTTATCGGCTTATTTGAAATTAAGGCCAATCGGCAAGGTCTAAAACTGACCCTCAATTTTGATGAACCGCTGTCTATGGCCTACCGAGGCGATCCCACTCGCTTGCGCCAGATTTTGCTGAACCTGATTGGGAATGCTTTGAAATTTACGCCGGAGGGGGCCATCGATGTCAGAGTCGAGGAACGCCCCCTTGAGGTAGACACCCTTCGCTGTGAGCTTTACTTTGAGGTCAAAGATACGGGGATTGGCATTCCCCCTGAATCCCAACCCCATATTTTCCAGGTCTTTCAGCAGGGAGATGGTTCCATTAGCCGCCACTATGGAGGGACGGGTTTGGGTCTGGCCATTTGTAAGCGGTTGACGGAGCTGATGGGGGGACGGATTTGGTTTGAAACGGAACCTGAGGTGGGCAGTACCTTTAAGTTTACGATCGTTCTCGAACGCAGTCCCAGCCCGATCGTGGAGGATTCTTTGCAAACGGCAGAAGACGATCTAAGGAATCCCTTTGCTGCTCTGGCTGGATCTAGCATTTTAGTGGTCGAGTCAGATGATCTTAACCAACAATTAGAGGTGTCGTTATTGCAGCGTCAGCACGTTAGTGTGGATCAGGTGAATAGCGCAGAAGCGGCTCTGGAAGCGATTGATCGCCAAGTCTATGACTTAATTCTGCTAGATCTACACCTAGCTGGGCTGAAGGCAGCAGAACTGTGTCGGCAAATTCGCACCCAGGCCGCTAACCCTCAGCTTCCCATTATTGGTCTAATGGCGAAGACCAGCCTTGAGGATCCTCAGCAAATTTTAGAAACGGGGCTTAATGTTCTATTGTTGAAACCTGTTAATCCATTGGAATTTTATAATGCCTTAGTCCATTGGCTTGGCTCTCCGCTGGATTCAGAAGAC
>JBEAPM010000403.1:0-3432 GCA_041164445.1 Cyanobacteriota bacterium | reverse complement strand
AGGCTTTCCACTGAAAGCGAAAAAATTTAATGGAAGAGTGCGGCGCGAAGCGCCGCACTCTTCCACCTTAAGTTATTAGCCGCCGGAGAAAAACAATTCTTGCCAAGCAGGCTCTACCCTGTTACACTCTAAATTCTGTGAACAAATTGGGGGAGAGGCGATCGCTTCGTTAAGACCCCAGGAGCCCTGAAGACATGACGAAAAAAGTATCAAAGCGCCTTAAAGCGTTGCGGGAAAAAGTCAAAGAGACGGCCTACGAACCCTTGGCCGCTTTAAACTTACTCAAAGAAACCGCAACCGCAAAATTCCCTGAATCTGCCGAAGCCCACATCCGCCTTGGCATTGATCCTAAATATACGGATCAACAATTGCGGACAACCGTAGCCCTCCCCAAAGGAACCGGACAATCGATCCGGGTTGCAGTGATTGCCCAAGGGGAAAAAGTTGCGGAAGCTAACAGTGCCGGTGCTGATCTTGTGGGTAGTGATGAGCTTATTGCCGATATTCAAAAAGGAATGTTGGACTTTGATTTGCTTATTGCCACTCCAGACATGATGCCTAAAATTGCGAAGCTAGGTCGGATGTTGGGGCCCAAAGGCTTAATGCCCTCTCCTAAAGGGGGAACCGTTACCGCCGATCTAACCAGTGCCATTGCTGAATTTAAGGCGGGTAAGTTAGAGTTCAGGGCCGATCGGACAGGTATTGTCCACATTCTCTTTGGCAAAGTCACCTTTCCTGCAGAGGATTTGCTGATTAACCTCAAGGCCCTTCAAGACTGTATCGATCGTAATCGTCCTTCTGGGGCTAAAGGTCGGTATTGGCGGAGTATCTTTGTCAGCGCCACCATGGGGCCCTCCATCGAGGTAGACATTAATGCCCTCAGAGACCTCAAACTTGAAGCTGCTGAATAGTTTTGAGTTTGCACACGTCCAGGTCTGGATGCACTTAGTTTTTGTTCTGTGGTTTCCAGTTGCCTATTGCTAACCCGCTTCAACTCCTTTGTAATACCGTAGACCGCAGGTGTTCATCTTAATATCCTGCCGAGGTATCGATTTAGCTCAATTTTCTTCAGCCTGTTTTTTAATTTGAGAACGCCTCAAATCCGAAAACGGGCTCCAAGACTAGTGAAAGCTTTGTCCTTGCCTCGGTTTCCACCGAGGTTTTTTTATGGAAATTTACAAGTTAATGTTAGCAATTTGCTTTGCAGAACGCTCAAGTTTCGTAGTTTATTCCCAACTAAGGAGGTGATAACGAATGGGAAGAACGATCGAGAATAAAAAGGAAATCGTAGCGGATTTGGAATCTCTACTAGCGGATGTTCAATTAACCCTCGTGGTCAATTACCAAGGCTTATCCGTCGCTGAGATTACACAATTGCGCACGAAAATGTACGAGGTTGGCAGTATTTGTAAAATTACCAAAAATACCCTCATGGGCATTGCGGTGAAAGAGAATAGTGCCTGGCAACCCATGTCCGAGTTTCTGAAGGGAACCAATGCCTTCATTTTGGTCAAGGACAATCTACCGGGGGCCATTAAAGCCTACGAAGAGTTCCAGAAAGCGTCCAAAAAGACGGAACTTCGAGGTGGTGTGATGGAAGGTCGGGCTTTAAGCCTTGCCGATATCAATGCCCTGAAAGATCTGCCCACCAAAGAAGAACTCATTGCCCGGATCGCTGGTGGTATCAATGCCATCCCAACCAAATTGGCCGTGGGGCTCAATGCAGTTCCAACCAAGCTGGCGGTGGGAGTCAAGGAAGTCCCTGGCAAGCTGGTTCGTGCCATCAAGGCTGTATCCGAAAAAGATCAAGCCGCTTAATGTCTTGGCGGTTGCCTAGGCGATCGTTTTGGCATTTTTACGTTTCAACGCTCAACCTATATCCTCAAATCTATAACTTAGGAGTTTGTTCATGTCCGCAAAAACTGATGAAATCTTAGAAGCCTTAAAATCCTTAACCCTGCTCGAAGCTTCTGAACTCGTTAAGCAAATCGAAGAAGCCTTTGGTGTTGATGCCTCTGCCAGTGGTGGTGGAATGATGATGATGGCTCCCGGCATGATGGGTGGTGCGGCTGCGGCACCGGCTGAAGAAGTTGAAGAAAAAACCGAATTTGATGTCGTCTTAGAAGAAGTACCTGCTGATAAGAAGATCGCCGTCCTCAAGGTTGTTCGGACGCTCACCGGTTTAGGCCTCAAGGAAGCTAAGGAATTAGTAGAATCTGCACCTAAGGCCATTAAAGAAGCTGTTGCTAAAGAAGCTGCAGAAGACATGAAGAAGCAGTTGGAAGAAGCTGGTGGAAAAGTAACCGTAAAATAGGAAACTTTTCTGTCACAAAAACCTGCAAAGCTGAGCTGCCAAAAAGGTTAATGGAAGAGTGCGTCGATCCACGCCGTATTCTTTTGCCTTAAGTTGGTAGCCCGAAGCTGTGGCATAAATTTAGACTGCTTTAACGATCGCTAACCAGATCTGGAAAAGACTGGAACAGCGATCGTTTTTTTTGATCCGTCTGACGTTGATCAAGCCAAAAGTTGCTCTGGATCTGATCGGCTCAATCTGATCCTCTTGATTCCCTAAAGTTGCTACGCCAAAGTGGATCCCTCAATCTCCTCCGTTGAGGAATCCTTCGCCTATGATAGATCTGGAGTCTCCAAGAGGGGAATGGCTGATGTCTTTAATTGACAAAGAGAGCATCACAAATTTTTGGTGGGATTGTCCCTCCTGCGGACAGACCAAAATTTCATCTGTATTACACGAAGATGAGAGTACCTGTGACAGTGCCTATGAGAGCGCTATTGTGGGGGCTAGGTTGCATTGTCCCAGTTGCTTTTATGTGATGACGGGGGATGAACCCAGCTATGTGGATGAAACGGTTTATGAAATTCCAGCAGAATGGGTAGAACGCCTGGAAAAACCCCGCTGGAAATGTCAGCAATGTGGCGCCTTAAATGAAGCCCATGAGGTCGCATCCGCCGATGATCTCTATTGTCATGCCTGTGAAACTTGGCAGTGTGATATTCCGGATACTCCCACTTACGATCCTGAGGCGGTTCTCAAACGCGAAAAGTATGTGGAAGCAAAATCTCGGTTTGAAAACCCCATCACGCCGATCGAACTGATTCAAGATAAAGCAGCACAGCAGGGAACCCGGAAAAAGCAAACCCAGAAAAAGCAGGATAAAAGCCCCTCAGGCACACTCTCCAACCTTCAAAAACTGCTTATTGCCGGGATTCTAGTGTCGGGCTTTGGGCTCTGGCTGTTTGATGGCTCGCGCATCCGTACCATTGACGCTTCCTTCACCCACCCCAGCGCTAGCGTCACGGTAGAAGTCCAAAACTATCAAATCGTCCAAAAAGAAGGCTGGGATCCTGCCGTTTCAGCACCGGAGTATAGCTTAATTGACTCCTACAAAAAGCAGCGGGGCACCCGACAGGTAT
>JBEAPM010000402.1:0-5975 GCA_041164445.1 Cyanobacteriota bacterium | reverse complement strand
GTCAGAATCTTTGGCTCGGTGGTGCGAGGAGAAGCAACGGAAGACAGTGATATTGATTTTTTGGTGGATTACGACTTAAAAAATATTACCCCCTGGTTTCCGGGTGGACTTTTGCTGGATTTGGAACGATTGCTCGATCGTAAGGTGGACGTAGCAACGGTTGATATGTTGAAGGAACGGATCCGCGATCGGATTTTACAGGAAGCAGTTGTGCTATGAGAGCAGAAACAGAACGTTTACAGGATATTTTGGATGTGATCGCTGCCATTGAGCGCTACTCAGAAGTCCCGTGGGCACAAATTATTGCCTTCAGAAATTCTCAAAAAACATCAAAAACGATCGCTATACCTCAAACAAACCTGGGCAGGAGCGCTTCGGGACGATCGATCCTGAAACAGGGTTATGCCGAGCTTTTCCCGACAAATGCCCAGAGGATACAGGGAAACCGTAATCCGTGAGTTGTGTAATACTGCTGTAGCAGTGCGCCCCTTGCAGAGAGGTAAATTGTCCCCTATGTTCATTGACCTGAGAAGTGATACCGTTACCCAGCCCACTCCCGCCATGCGAGAAGCGATCGCCCAAGCCGAGGTGGGGGACGATGTTTTAGGGGACGATCCGACGGTGCAAGCCTTAGAGCGCGAGGTCGCCCAGTTGTTGGGTAAGGCGGCGGCGGTGTTTATGCCCTCTGGTACCATGACCAATCAAGTGGCGCTGCGAGTCCACACGGAACCCGGCAATGAGGTAATTCTGGAGTCCCAAGCCCACATTTATTACTACGAAGGGGGGGCTCCGGCGGCGTTGGCTGGGGTCACCTGTCGGCTCATTGAGGGACAGCAGGGCATCTTTAGGGCAGCGGATCTGCTGGCGGCATTGCGGCCGGAAGATGTTCACTTTCCCCGAACTCGGTTAGTCTGTTTGGAAAATACCCACAACCGTGGCGGTGGACGGATTTATCCCCTGCCGGAAATTGAGGCTATTGCCCAGGTTTGCCAACAGCAAGGTTTAAAGTTGCATCTGGATGGGGCGCGGTTGTGGAATGCTTGCGTTGCCACGGGCATTGCAGAGGCGGACTATGCTAAGCCCTTTGATACCATCAGTGTTTGTTTTTCTAAGGGGTTGGGGGCACCGATAGGCTCTGCGCTGGTGGGGTCTGAAGCAGATATGCAGCGGGCACGTCGTTTCCGCAAAATGTTCGGAGGGGGGATGCGCCAAGCGGGTATGATGGCGGCGGGTGCCTTGTATGCTCTAGAACATCACCACGATCGCTTAGAGGTGGATCACCAGAATGCCCAAACCCTAGCAGAGGCGCTCTCCCAGATTGAGGGGATTGAAATTGATCCGCAGCAGGTTCAAACCAATATTGTGGTTTTTCGTACTCCCCACCACGCCGCCCCAACGATCGTAGAACGACTGCAAGAGCAGGGAGTTGCTATGCTGGCGGTGGGCCCCCACGCCATTAGAGCCGTAACTAACTTGATGGTGAGTCCAGCGCAAATTCAGGCGGTTCCAGCCCTGCTTAAGGCGGTCTTGTAACGATCGTGCTCTTGAAACAGTGCCTTATGCCTAATGGATGCCTATTAGCCTTGGATCACCTCTTTCGCTCCGTAAGATCACGGTATCCCACGATCGAGATCGTTGAATAATTCCGAGAATTTCCTGATGATTCTTTTTGTACAAGATGCAACAATAAAGGTGAAGGTTTTAGTTTTTCTTTAGATTGTGTAGCTTGTTACACATTTTCCTCCACGCAAGTTGCTTATTAGATCTAAGCTAATCAATTGGGAACAGATCCTTGGGTCAATTGCGTCGTTATTCCTTCACACCGGCCACTCGATTCCCCCCGCTCAGGAGCACAGAACGATGAAACTCACTTCCATTTCCCCTTCTTTATCTAGTTACGATACAGTCCTCGAAGAACGAATTGCAGATATTGGTCAATGCCAAGCCCTGTATTGGGAGTCTCTCGTGACCCTAGGTTTATTTATCTTGGTTCTTCTTGTTCTCCTCTAAAGTTCTGGCTTCCCACTGAAAGTAAAAAAATTGAACGGAAGAGTGTTGCGCTTTGCGCGGCACTCTTCTGCGTTAAGTGGGTAACCAAATTGCTAAAAGTTCTACGGAAAATCTTACAAAAGCGTGCCGGACTTTCTACACAGAAGTCGTAGAGGTTGTGGCGGTCTGCTGTGGTGACCGCCACAATGCATTAAGGAGCCCTTTCGGTTATTGCGACTCCCCCACCTCCAGCGGATCTTTTACGCTGGGGAAGGATAGATAAATCCTAAGGTAAGCTTAATTTGTAAAATTTGGACTTCGCCATCTTGCAAATTGCTCTACATTAACAACGCGATTACAGAGGATCATTCCAATGCCTTCCATTGTTACAGCAATTATTTTTTTTCTGGGAATTTTAGTCCTATTGCTAGAATTTAGTGGTGCTCCCCTTTAGGCTCGGTCAGGGTTTCCCACTCCGGTGCAATAGGAGATGCACCCTAGCGGTTCTCACGTTAGGATCTCGATTCCACCAGCATTCCCGGTTCAGTTTATGACCCCTAGCCTGCCCTCCCCTATTTTGCTCGATCCCTTACTACGATCGTGGTTACAGGAAGATTTAGGCCGGGGCGATCATACGACTACGGGCATTCTCGATCGGGTTGCAGTGCCTGGCCAGGCGACCTGGATTCTCAAGGAAGCGGGAGTTGTGGCGGGGTTGCCCCTGGCTTTACAGGTTTTTCAGTTGTTAGATTCTGCTCTGACCGCAAAGTTCTGGGTGGAGGAGGGTCAATCGTTAACACCGGGAACGATCCTGGCTGAATTTAATGGAGAAGTGGCGGCCCTGCTGATGGGGGAACGGGTTGGCTTAAATTTAGTGATGCGTCTATCGGGAATTGCCACAGCGACTCGGGCCTACGTCGATCGGATTGCCGATTTGCCTGCCCAGTTGGTGGATACCCGCAAGACAACCCCCGGTTTACGGCTCCTAGAAAAATATGCTTCTCGGGTTGGCGGTGCCCATAACCATCGCCTCGGGCTCGATGATGCCATTATGATTAAAGATAATCACATTGCAGCAGCGGGCGGAATTTTAGCCGCGATCGTAGCGGTAAAACGATCGAGTCCCTATCCCCTCTCCATTGAAGTGGAAACGGAGACCTTAGCCCAGGTAGAGGAAGCCCTCCAAGGTGCGATCGAGGTGATTATGCTAGACAATATGCCCCTAGAGCAAATGCAAGTTGCGGTGGAGCGTATTCGCAATCACAGTCCCCACGTTAAAATTGAAGCATCAGGGAACATTACTCTCGATCGGATTCGAGCCGTCGCGGAAACGGGTGTTGACTTTATCTCCACCAGTGCGCCCATCACCCGTTCTACTTGGCTCGATTTAAGCATGCGTCTGATCTAGGATCCTAGGGACGGTCATCCCCTTGCAGGTGGAAGCCTTCGTTGCTAGGACTGCATCCTCGCTAGATCCACTAAATCCGGCTCCTGCCGCCACTGAACGACTCACCCCCCAACTCCTATGCCTAGAGACTATACTCAACAGCGTCAACAAATGGTCGCTGAACAAATCCAGGCGAGAGGAATCAGGGATGCCCGGATTTTGCAGACCTTCTTAACGGTACCCCGTCATCGTTTTGTCCCGCCGGAACAGGTGCCCCATGCCTATGAAGACACGCCCTTACCGATTGGGAATCAGCAAACCATTTCTCAGCCTTATATCGTGGCCTTTATGACCCAGGCGGCGGGGATTCCTCCGGGAGGAACTGTCTTAGAAATTGGTACTGGCTCTGGATATCAAACCGCAATCCTCCGTTACCTGGCGAGTGAAGTCTATTCCGTAGAAATTATTCCAACCTTAGCCCACCAGGCCCAACAGATCCTAGAGAGCCTCCAGTATGACAATATTCACCTGTTTCAAGGCAATGGCTACCACGGTTTACCCCGCACCGCTCCCTACAATGCCATTGTGGTCACCGCTGCCCCTCCAGAAGTTCCCCCCGCATTGCTAGAGCAATTGGCTCCCCACGGTCGCTTAGTGATTCCTGTAGGGGATCGGGCCCAGGTGCTCATGGTATTCCAGAAAACGAGTACGGGAATCCTGCAGACTTCAACCCTTCCAGTACGCTTTGTGCCCATGACGGGTTAAGACCTGGACTAAAACTGGGTACTAAGACCTAAACAGAGGGTGATTTTCACATCGATTAGGAACGATCGGAGATTCCAAGCTCTCTAATGCAATCAGACCGTGACAACGCTTCGGGGGCAACAGGGGACTGAACAAGCCCCATACCACTCCCCGTGTCCAATCTAAAATGGTTTTAAGTTGGGACTCTTGATTGCCGGGTCGCCCTTTTTCTGGAACGTCGAACATCTGTACTGCAATGCCACTCAATCCCAGCATAATTTTGCCCAAGTACCCTGCCCGCAAGAGATGATTAGCGGAGGTGATCACGAGGACATGGTGGACTTGTTCTGCCCTTAGCAACGGAGCAGCAAAGGCAAAATTCTCAAAGGTGGAAGTGGCACAGGGTTCAATCCAAATTCCGGCAGGATCTACGCCATAGTAATCCACCACACGCTGGATGCAACCTTCGGACGATCCCCCAGACAGCACGATCGGCCGGGGGAGGTCTTTGCCTTGGGCGATGGCATAAACTTCGCGGTGAATGCTACCCCCGAGTACGAGTACCCCATCAATGGGCGCTTGCGCGTGGAGAGTGAGGCGAAGTCCAATTTGGGCGAAGTATAGTGCGCAGAGTAGGACAAGACTGAGGATAATTTTGCGTTGGCGACCAGCCCTATTCATTGAAGTGCCCCAAAGGATCTGGATAAACCTTTTACTTTTTAACGATGAACAAAATCATGCCCACAATCACCGCGATCGTTGCGCTGGCGATCAGGGAAGTCGATAAGTTAATCAAGCGATCGATGGAGCTTTGATAGTTCAAAAAGCGATCGTTAAAGCGCTCTCCGTCCCGATCGATTTTATCTACGGTCTTTTCTAAGTGAGTTAAACGATCGTCCCGTTTCTGAGCGTCAGACTGCATCAAGGTCATCTCCCCCTTGAGGGCGCTCATGTCTCCCTTGAGGGAATTCACATCCCCCTTGAGAGAATTCACATCCGATCGAACGCCTTCAATAGCATCTAAAATTCGTTGCTCAGTTTCTGTAGGCATTAACTGACTCCTGCTTTTAATCGCTTAATCCGCTTAAGGGTACATCGAAAAATTCAAAATTTGGCCCTAGTCCCCACGTCAGCATAGGGTTTATGGCGGGCGGCTGTGCAGCCTACCACCATTAATCGAAGTTTCCCTTCATCAAGATTGTACTGATTTTGGGTGGCAATTTGCAGGAGGGGGAACAAAACTTCGCCTTCGGGGTAGGTACTGGGTGAGGCGGCCCCATAACCCGGCTTTTACCACATGATTCCAAGTAGTGACGGGTAGCTTGGCTAGAATGTCACGGGCGAGTTCTGGTTTTTGTCCTGGTCCTTGGAGGCGAAATTGAGTGGCTTGAGTCGCACCGTAGACCATGCGTAGCCAGAGGTGGGGATACAAAAATAAATAGCGCCAGAGGGGAGGACGACAGCCCATGATCTTGGCTAGGGAATCCATGTAATGGTAGTAATCTACTAAGCTTTTCAGGCGCTCTGCGGTGCCTTCAAACTGCTGTTCCGCCCTCTGCCGATCGTGCTGAATCTGGTCTTGCATTTCTTCAAGACTAGGTAGGGCTAATTGCTGGGTACAGAGCAGAGCAAAGTAACGAGCCTGGAGTTCCAGGATAGGGAATTGACTGCCGTAGTTGGGTCTGGCCCAGCCAATCCACACAGACGATCGCCCCAAGTGGGATGGATCATGTGTTTGTATAGACTTCGCGGATCTAAGGCTTGTAGATCAGTGGGTAGCCAGTCAATGCGGTTTTGGTAGCCAGTGCAGAAGATGACTACATCTACATCCTGGAGCGTTTTACCGTCCTGAGTG
>JBEAPM010000401.1:0-4408 GCA_041164445.1 Cyanobacteriota bacterium | reverse complement strand
GCGATCGTTGTGGTGGAGTTCACTAAATGCATACCGGCATCGGCAAAGCGTTGAAATGCCGCATTCGCCATATCCGTAAAGTCCACGATGCCAGGGACAACCACGGGGGAAGAACAGTCTTCCAAGAGGTAAACTTTTTGGGCAAGAGCTGGATCTTGAGCTTGAATTTCGGTGAGGAAATTATCGATCGTCCAGGCCACACAATGGCTCTTAGCTTGACCGGCAATAATGACTACATCAAATTCCAAAAGTTTTTGGATAAAGCGAGTGTTTTTCTGGGCAATGGGACGACCATCGGGGCCATCTAAAACCTCCGGTTGCAAAACAGAATAGTTTTCGGTGAGGGGGTTGCCCCCTTTAATTTCAAAATTAGTTTGGCTATTGCGGGCCAGATTATGGAAAAAGCAAGCTTCTTCAAAAGCGGGCACTAAAGCATGACCAATGCCCCCTAAAATACTGTGATAGGGCCAAATGGTGAGGGGATATTTTCCCGCTTCATCGAGTCGCTTAACGTAGTGGAGTGCATAGGACTGGAGGGACAAATAGTTTCCCTTCGCCAGACTATAGGCAATCCCTGGGTTCACTTTCCAGATCCCTTTTTCCACATCACTGAGGCTAATCATCGTTAAAGGACTGGGATTTTCCCCCGCATCGTTTAGCCAGAATTGGGGATGGAAAATCTGAGTGACGGTATGGGTATCTAACGTGGGAGCAATTTCCGTAATACTGGCAAGATTATGGTAGATAAATTCACAGAGACGAATATTATCTTCCACTGCCCCCATACCCGATCGTCCCCCTACAAACAGTTCAAAACCGGGGATGCAAAAGGTATTTTGGACATCGATCGCCATCAGACAAATTCGAGTTTTATCCTTGGCAGCGGGGGCAATACGATGCTGTTTTGCCCAGGCTTTAGCCTGATCAGCACGATCTTGGTAAGGCACACGCCATACTTCACCAACGCGGTTAGCGGCAAAGTGGGGAGGAAGGGGAAGGGTGTTAGTCATGGTGGTTTACTCCGTTGTAAATGATGTGTTTTACTGGCTAACAACTTAAGGCGGAAGAGTGCGGCACGGAGCGCCGCACTCTTTCATTAAATTTTTTGTTTTCAGTGGAAAGCCGTTTTACTGAAGTTTTAAGAGTTGAATAGACTGGGGATGAATGACCCATAATCCATCGGGGTGGGGCAGGAGTTGACAGCTACTGTCCACAAAGGGTTCGGTATCAGCAAACAGTTGGGTTTGTACGAGTTGATTCTGTTGAATCTCTACTTTGATAATTCCCTGATCGGTTGCCGCGAGGAGAAAGTGATTCATGGCACAGTAGGGACACCGATCGCTGGGGGGATGGGACTGGTTCAACAGGGCTAACCAAGGGGCTGAAGCCGCATCACTCGTGGCACTGGCCACGATCGTTCCCGAGGGGGTGATAACGTGACAGATCTGGCGGAGTTGTCCCTGTTCCTGCACCGTGAGAAATAACCAGGCATATTGGGCACTAAAAGTACAGGTGGTCTGCACGAGTTCTCCCACCCACCGGGGCAGTTGTACCGAGTCATTAAGGGCTGGTCGAGTGGCATCAAAGACGAAGGCCCGGTGTAGATGTCCCGCTTGGTAAAAGCCAAAACCAAACTGTTCACCAACCCAAAACTGGGTTTGCTCCGCTAAGACATCTCCCATAATAGCGGAACCCCAGACCTGAGCGCCGGTAGGACTCACGATCGTTTGATCACGACGGAGTTGACCTTGTTCTAGCCAGTAACAGTGGTTTTGGTTAGTGGCAAACTGCGGTATCCCCCGATAGCGATCGACACTAAAACGTCGCTGTTGAGGTGGAGTAGCAGCCTTCTCAAACAGAATCACTTGATCCCCCTGGGCAATCCAGTGGCCCTGTCCTTGGCTACCCCAGTAAAGGTTTGCCGTGAGATCTCCTTCTAGGAGTAAGGTCTGTGCCCCCATTGAGTTATGCCCTCGGTAAAAGTGTCCTTCCTGCCAGTAAATCCAAGTTAGGGGGGCTTTTGAGGTGGGATGAGATGTAGCATGGAGAATGAGTCCTTTGGTCTGAAAGACTTGGGTTGCAATCACCCGACCCCGCACGATCGTGGTTTCCGGAGGTCTTGCTGTAACGGAGGCCGCGAGTGGCAGCACCTGAGCCGTGGCACACTGGGGACAGTGGCTGCGGGCGTGCTCAATGCCACAGGTCTTGCAGGTTGTCCAGTGCAGTTGAGCCAGTAGCGTTGCAGGAAACATTCCTCGCCAGTCCTGGTGAAACACCTGGTGAAAGTGATGGAGTAGGTCATCCGGTAAGCGATCGTAGGGTAAGGCGGGCTTAGGATAGCGCACCTCTGGGTGAAAAATAGTAATGCGGTGCAGCGATCGGGCAGTGGCCGGGATCTGTTTACGGGGATCCTTGGGGCGGTAAATGCCACCGTAGGGATCCACAAAGAGTAAGCACTGCATCAACATCACCGTAAAGGCGTACCAGTCCGAGCAGGAGGTATGGGGGTGTTGCAGGAGTGGCTGGGGCGCTTGGGGATCACAGAGCAGTGGATCCACAAAGCGGGCCGTAAACATCCCACAGGGAAAATTAGCAAACTGAAAGGAATCGGCATCAATCAGATACGCGATCGGCTTAGAATCGGTTCCTTTCACGAGAATGTTGAGGTCATTGAAGTCCCCTATCACTACCTGTTGCTGATGCAGTTGTGCCACCGTGTGGTGTAGCTGTTCAAAAAGGGTTACCACGGTTTGAGTGGCCACAGTTTGGCGAAAGCGACGATCGCTATACCGCAGCAGAACCGTCGCATCCTTCACTAAGGGCATGGTATACCCCAGAATCTGCTGACCAGTGCGATCCGTCACCAGATCCTCCGGCACAATCACAGCGGCCGGTAACGATCGGGGAAACTGCCGCAGTTTGTGCTGGTGAACCCTTAAGCGATCCGCTGCAGCCTGCTGCTCTGGGGGCAGTCCCTGATAGTCTGGGTGGGTAGGAGACTTGAAGAGCTTAATCGCCCGATCGGTTTTCCACTGAAAAACCTCCGCCTCTCCCCCCTTACCAATAGCCTGTTGGGGCTTGAGCTTAACCTTACGATTGCGAATGTAAACTTCCATAACCGACCTCCTTAAAAGAGGAGAATGAGCCGTCAAAATTCCCCTCCATTGGAGGGGTGGCAGGCGCAGCCTGACGGGGTGGTCAACCCTAGAGATAACGCTCAGAAAGTTCCCCCCTTCGCCGCAGGCAAATCAAGGTAGTATCATCCGGCAGTAGCCCACGGACTTTCTCCAACTGATGCTGTTGCCAGTTCGGTTGAGTTACTTCACGGTTGATCAACGCCAAGCGACGACGCACCGCATCAGGATTTTTGAAATAGCGATCGTTTTGCCAAAACTGCGCCAGAGTTCCCACCGGTTCCGTCTTGCCCGGCAAACACTGTTGTGCCACTGCGCTTAAGTCCATCACCCCATCCGTACCCACCAGGAGAGACTGAACCTCCGAGGTGGGACACTGCTGATACCGTTGCAGTTGCAGATCAGCCGGACTAAAGGGATGGGAACCAGGGTCTAGTAACCCATAAGCCAGATAGGAGGGGGCATTGTGGAACTCGACTTGGAGTGGGCTATTCAGGGAAGGTTGGAGAACCCGCAACTCCCCATTGAGGGCATAGACTCCATCGCCTAAGCCAAAAATCGTTGTGATCCGGGGAGTCAGCACAGCCCCAACGATCGTAAACAGACTGTAATCCCGCAGAGTTTCCAGAGGATTTCCCCCGAGAGACTCCACAAACCCCCGTAGTTGTTGCAGTAAGCGAGTTTGAAGATCTGACCAAAACGAAGGCAATTCTGGATCCTCGCCCCGTTCTAAAGCTGCGGTCAGGGACTGGAGTACAAACCGCACCCCCACCTGAGCCCCCACTTCACTATGGGGCGCACTGCCACAGCCATCACACACCACAACGATCGTTCCCTCTCTCCCCTGCTCCCAGCCCCAAGCATCTTGGTTATTGCAGCCCAACTGACGATGACGATCGCCCAGAACCGATCCCGTAGCGATCGCAAAGGGCAGGGACGTTTGAAGCTCATCGGCAATATCCCGAGCAGCGACAGACTGGGGGGCGATCAATGGGGATGCGACAGATTGAGGGACGAGCATAGATTTACTCACGTTATTAAAGGCGTGTAAGAAAAACACCATCACCAACTTCTTTACTTTAGTGTGTTTTTTACACTATGTCAAGAGACAGAGCAAAGATCGGCAGCGCAGTTCCTCATCTCTCCCTCCCTGTGAGCTGTTGGCAGGATCTTCCGTGGTAAGAGCGATCGTTTATCTTAAGGCGGGAGAGTGCGGAGCGCCGCACTCTTCTATTAATTTTTTCGCTTTCAGTGGAAAACCCAATTCCCTATTT
>JBEAPM010000400.1:0-3979 GCA_041164445.1 Cyanobacteriota bacterium | reverse complement strand
AAAGACCGGGGTATTTTCCCCGTTAAAGCTCAGTTTTTCAGGAATGATTTGATTCAGCAGTTGCCAACCTTGCCCATAGCCGCCCACCCAGTGGGTAAAGAGAATGGCGGTGAATAAAATCAGGGTAAAGAGAAAGATACCTTGAATAACATCTGTCCAGATAACGGCCCGTGCTCCGCCCAAAAAGACATAGAGCGCAGTGGATAGGCCTAAAATACCGATCGCAAAGGGGAAGGAAATCAACTGATCCGTTGCTACTGCAAAAACCTTAGCTACGGCAATAAATTGCACCACTAAAAAGGGGAAAATAGATAAAATGCCCACCACCGTCGTTAACCAACGGATCAGGTCAGACTGGTAGTAATGGGAGAACAGTTCCGCTTGGGTAATAAAGTGATGTTCTTTACAGACAGCCCAAACTTGCGGGCCAAAATAAAGTAAGAGTCCAAAGGAAATTCCCAAAGCAATAAAGGTTTGGAGAAATAAAATCCCCCCTTCATAGATAAAGGCCGGAGCCGTGGTTAAGGCGAGGGCATTGACCTTCGTGGCAACGATCGTTCCCATCAAGGCGATCGTCCCAATATTACGATCGGCAACAAAAAAATCTTCCACCGTAGGATGGCTAAGGCGATTGGCAAAATAACTGACCCCTTTAAGCAAAACGAGGTACAGCAGAATAATAATCAGGGTTAAAGATGCGATCGACATAGTCGTTCTGTGTGTGAGCCCCGGACAGGAAGCAAAGCGAAAAAATTTAATGGAAGAGTGCAGCGCGAAGCGCCGCACTCTTCCGCCTTAAGTGGGTAGCCCAAATTTCAGGATATCCCCTCTGGCCATCCTCTGGGATAATAGAAGACCCGAGTCCTCTCTTGCGCCAATGAGGATTCAGCATCATCCTGTGAGATTTCCTTATGACGGTAACCGATTCTGGTTTTGATACCCAAGCGCTACGCACTAGCTTAATTCAGTTGGTGGATAACCTGTCCGACTATGCCCACAGTGCTCTGATTGCTGAGGCGTTGGAGACCCTGGTCAGAATTACAGAGCACGACATGGAACGCCTCGATTGGAAAATTCTCATTGGCTCCCTTCAAGACATGGATCGAGCCTTTGGCGTTTTTCACCCCTACCGGCATACCCGCAAAATAGCCGTGTTTGGCTCTGCTCGAACCGTTAGCACCGCACCGGAATACCAGATGGCGTTGGATTTTTCTAAGCGTATGGCTCAGCAGGGCTTTATGGTCATGACCGGCGCAGGCGGGGGCATTATGGCAGCAGCGAATCAAGGGGCTGGGCGGGATCATTCCTTTGGGCTTAATGTCCACTTGCCGTTTGAACAGGAGGCAAATCCCTATGTGATGGGGGATGAAAAACTTTTACAGTTTAAGTACTTTTTCACCCGCAAACTGTTTTTCCTGCGGGAAACCGACGCGATCGCAGTCTTTCCGGGGGGATTTGGAACCCAGGATGAAGCTTTTGAGGTTTTAACCCTCACACAAACCGGAAAATTTGGCCCCGCACCCATGATTTTTGTCGATCGTCCAGGGGGAGAGTACTGGCAGCAATGGAGTCGTTATATTGAAGAACAATTGTTAGGAAATGGCTTAATTAGTCCAGAAGATCCAAGTTTATATACGATTACCGATCGCCTAGAAGTGGCTTGTCAAGCGATCGTAGATTTTTATCAAATTTATCATTCGAGTCGATATGTCCATCAGAATTTTGTAATGCGCTTAAAAACAGAGTTATCGGATCAACAGATTGCCGAACTTAACGATACCTTTGCAGATTTATTAGTGAGTGGAACGATCGCTAAAACCAAAGTTTTAGATACAGAGCAGCGGGACGGAACCGAACATTTACCCCGACTTATCTTTCATTTTAATCAACGGGACTTAGGACGACTCTATCAAATGATTATGCGCATTAATCAAATGGGGGCAACCGCACCCGAATCCACCCATCCTGAACAGAAATAAATGGTTTTCCTTAAATTTCTGCGGTACACCTTTAGCAGCTTTACGATCGCAAATCCAGTTAAGGTACTCAAAACCTTAACCAGTGTTTACTATGCCTACATCATGGAATATCGAGCCGAGATTATTCTGTGGGTACTTTCTGGGAGCTTACCCTTTATTATGTTGGGGGTCTGGTCAGAGTCCGTGGGACAGGGCACAGAATATGGCTTAGATCGCCTTGACTTTATTCGTTATTTTCTAGCGGTTTTTTTAACCCGACAATTTACAGTAGTTTGGGTCATTTGGGAATTTGAGCGAGAAATTATCGAAGGGCAGTTATCCTTTCGTCTTCTGTATCCCATCGATCCCTTTTGGCATCACTTTATGCAACACATTGGAGAACGGCTAACGCGCTTTCCTTTTATTGTTCTCCTGGTTATTTTCTTCTTTCTGCTCTATCCTCAAGCCTTTTGGCTCCCTAATTTTGGACAACTGCTGAGCTTTGTGATCGCCGCCAGTCTTGCCTTCCTGCTCCATTTCATGATTCAATATACCTTCTCGATGCTAGCCTTCTGGACGGAGCGGGCACGATCGGTAGAAGGAGTGTGGTTCTTTATCTATCTCTTTCTCTCCGGTTTAATTGCCCCCCTCGATGTTTTTCCAGAAACCTTAGTCTCTTGGCTGTCCTGGACTCCTATTCCCTACTTAATTTATTTCCCCTCTGCCCTGCTTTTGGGGTTGCCCGTCTCAGTGATTAAAGGAGGAATGGTGATGTCAGCTTGGTTGCTCCTCATCACGATCGTGAATCGATGGGCTTGGTACCGAGGCTTGAAGCAATATTCTGGCATGGGAGCCTAAAGCGATCGTAGACATTCCTCGGAAGGATCCCCGTGATCACATGATCACATTCTTTTTTTGTCTTTAAATCTCGATTCGTGTACAATAAATTTTCCCCACTGAAACTGAATTAAGTAGGCAGACCGCAAGGATGCTTTTATCTTAATTAAGTCTTAAGATTGGTGGAATGAATAGATTCTTTAGACAAGAGGGCTTTCCCCTGAAAGCGAAAAAATCTAACAGTAGGTAGAATGGAACACAACGCTTTTCAATTACCGCCTTATAGTGATCCTGCAACAATAAATAAACCTTGAGAAAGGTGCCTTTACATTACACTTAATAATAAATTGAGGGTACCTCGACAAATCCAAAATTGGGTTGCGATCTTACGCAATCATAAGGTTTTCTTTGACGAGATCAAATCAGGCAAAACTTTGACTCTGCTGGTCAACTTCATCTCAGTATTACGATCGCTAATCAGTTTCACATAAGCTTTCTATGGGAGCTTAAAATTAGATCAATAGCGGTAGAATGCGGTATCAAGTATCCTATTCCATCGCCTTAAGTTAATTGCCGTGTTTTATAAGGTGGGAGGTCTAAAAATTGGATATGTCTCCACAAGAATTTTGGGATCAGGTATTAGTTCAGTTGCAAACTCAACTGAGCCGACCAACCTTTGAAACGTGGATTAAAACCGCCTCCATTGAAGAGTTGAGTGACCATTGCATTCGGATTCGTACCCCTAATCCTTTTGCTCGCAATTGGTTACAGAAATACTACCTCAGCGCGATCGCCCAAAGTGTAGAAAAAGTGGCCGGTCATAATCTTGATATTCAATTTACCGTCGCCAATGAAGACTTCCTAAGCTTACAACCCGAACAGTTATGGTCTCCTATTTCTCCCCAAGAAAGTCGTTCAGGCGATGAACCGAGCCAAAACCGGTCGAGTGTTGAACATCATCTCCCCGAACCCGCCTCTACTAAGGCTCCCCTGGGTGGTGGCACCCGACGTGCCCAGGATTTGAACCCAAAGTATGTCTTTTCTCGATTTGTGGTCGGTAGCATGAACCGGATGGCCCATGCCGCTTCCCTTGCCGTTGCCGAATCTCCTGGACGAGAATTTAATCCATTGTTTCTCTGTGGCGGAGTAGGTCTAGGCAAAACCCACCTCATGCAAGCGATCGG
>JBEAPM010000399.1:0-3703 GCA_041164445.1 Cyanobacteriota bacterium | reverse complement strand
CAACTCCCTAGAGGTTATAAAGAATACAATGACATCGTAACACACTATGTTATTTTCTTCGCAGCAGGATATGCACTGCACGGACTCGATCCCAGCTATCAAACCAGTGGTTCCCATGTATCGGCTGGATGTATTCGCCTCGATTACCCCAATGCCCAAGCCCTCTATAGGGCTCATCAAGCCAACCCATTTACCTCGATCGTCGTGGGGTTCAGCGATCCCAGTCGCTCCTGGCCCTGGTATTCCATGGGATAACGGGAGGAACTTTCTGATTGCTTCAGCTTCTTGGGGAACAGACTTAAGACACGATTCTGCCTCCGACTAGGGTAAGATAGAATCCGGAGAACTGCTTACCGGCTATTCTGAATTCGGCTAGCATTTGAGGCGGGACAGAGAGGGTTTGAGCCTACTGTCCCGTTAGTCTTGTGCTACTGGAGGCGGGTCGCCCTGTTGATCATTGACCTTTTTCCTTTTTTCTTTCGGATATTTCTATGGCTTCTGCTGATACCTTTCGGGGAAAACTGTTTCCCTTACTGCCTAAGTTTTCTGGATTTTTCTTATTCAGTGCCATTGTTCTGGGCGGATGGTCTTCCGTTCAAGCCCAAACCTCCCCCGCAGAGCCAACGGATTACCGTCCCTTAGCCCAAGAAAGCAGCATCTTGAGTATTCAAGGGGGCAATCGCTTGATTCAGGAGGCGGGAACCGCCATTTCCAACCAAAACTACCTGCTTGCTCAACAGAAGTTACAGGATGCCCGGCAGGTTTTTAATCAGTTGTCTAATTTTTATCAGGATCTAGCCGCGACCTTTGTGGGCATTAATAGCCAAGTTTCTGAAAACCAACGCCAACGAGCGATCGCAACAGCACAACGGCGGGATGAAGCCACGTTTCAATTGGCCCTCGTCCATCGTGCCCAGAATCAGCCAGAATTATCTGTTCCACTGCTGATTCAAGTTATTCGTAGCCAAAACCCCACGAGTCCTTTAGGGCAACAAGCTTATCAAGAGCTTTTTGAACTTGGCTTTGTAGAAGTTCCCTTTGCACCATAGCTGCTTCGGTCTCAAACTCACAGCAGACTCTCCATTTGCAGATGCACCATCATCGCTCTAGGCTCCTAATCCGTTCTCTGGCCATTTACAGCCTCCTAACGATCGTAGCGATCGTTATGTTATTGCCCCTGTTATGGTTGACGACCACCGCCTTCAAGTCTGCTAGTGAAAACGTCTTTGCCTTCCCTCCTCAATTTTTGCCCCAACACCCGACCCTAGCTAATTTTGTCACGGTCTGGAGGGAGCACCCCTTTGGCCGCTATTTCTGGAATAGTATCTTCGTGGCCACCTTGGCCGTTAGCTGTAATTTTCTCTTTTGTGCGCTAGCGGCTTATCCCTTGGCCCGTGCCCATTTTCCCGGTAAAGATCTCCTCTTCTCCTTGATCATTGCCACCATCATGATCCCTTTTCAGATTGTGATGATTCCCCTCTATATTCTGACGGTGCAATTAGGACTGCGGAATACCTATTTGGGCATTGTTTTACCGAGTTTAACCTCTGCTTTTGGCATTTTCTTGCTGCGCCAAGCCTTCCAGGGCGTTCCCCAAGAATTGGAAGATGCGGCTCGTTTGGATGGATGCTCAGAACTGGGAATCTGGTGGAATGTGATGCTGCCCGCGATTCGACCCGCCAGCATCACCTTAGCCATTTTTGTCTTTATCGGAACTTGGGGAGATTTTCTCTGGCCGCTGATTATTCTCGATCGTCCTGAGCGCTATACGCTTCCATTAGGAGTAGCGGGTCTAGCCAACAGTTTTTCCTTTGATTGGCGGTTGATTGCAGCGGGTTCAGTGCTGTCGATCCTGCCAGTCTTGGTGTTCTTTTTATTTCTACAGCGCTATATTATTCCCACCGACAGCAGCAGTGGCTTAAAAGGGTAAGGCTATGGCCAATGTTTCCCACTCTCCCCTTCAGGTCTGGAAACCCCTGTTAATTCAACTTCGACAGACCGGGGCACAGGCAGGAGTGGATCTCAAAGTACGCCATAGCGATCGAACCCTCCATTTACTCTTAGAGGGAGCCTCTTTTTCATCTCGAAAAGAATGGGTTAGTCAGATCCAAGGCTTGCTCGAAACCCACCCAGTTCAATTCACTGCGACGGATCAGATTTTAATTTACGGTCGCATTAAGGGAAAACGCTACCCCGCGTGGAAAGCGACGATTCCCCTGGCACACAGTAGCTCCGAAGCAGTGGAAAACTCGCCCCCGGCCAGAAAGTCTTGGTTATCTGTACAGGCTTCGCGCCCTCTGCAGCCCGCCATCAGTGGTCTCAAGGATGTCTTATCCTCGTCGGATCGCTCTTTATCTCAGGGTCCCGCCTTGCCGAGGATGAATCCCGACATTACCGCACAGCTCGTTCCCCTCAGTTCTCAGCAATGGTTAGCCCGCTTGATTTTAGGACTATTTCTGCTCGGACTCATGCTCTATTTATATATCGGAACCTGGTTTATCCCGCAACAAGGGCAAAAATGGGACAAACTGCAATCCGATCTGGAGCGGATCACCACTGTGCAGCCTCGCAACTTAGAGGAAATAGAAAGCTTAAACCAAGACCTAGAGGAAACGATCGCTCAACTGAAAACCTTTTCCCCCTTATCCGGTCCCCTCTATCAACGCGCCCGAGCCAGACTGCAATCCCTGCAAGATCGCCAAGAGCAACTCCAATACCGACAGCAGATTGAGCAGCAGGGACAGGTCTATCTGGGAGAAGCCAAGCGCCTAGCGGCGGAAGCCACTTTGATGGTAGAAACCGATGGGGACAAATTCCCGCTGACTGACAATCCGACGACAAGGGAAACAGAAGCCGTAACCTATTGGCGATCGGTGCAACACCGTTGGTTAGTAGCATTGTATTGGCTCAATCAAGTCCCTGGCCAGACCTTTGCTGCCCAGGAAAGGTATAGCTTAATCAGCCAATATCAGAAGACCTATTGGCAAATCTACCAAAACGCTGAAATCAGTCCAGAGTTTGCCACTGAAAGCGAAAAAATTTAAGGGCAGAGTGCGGCGCACTCTTTCGCCTTAAGGTGATAGCCCATTCCAGTTCAGTGGTAACCTAGAGTTTAACTAGGGCGCGCCATCAGTGAAGTCCAGGATCCTTACGGTATGGACATTAGCCGCGCCCATTCCAGTCTTACAGCTAGGGGCTGAAACAAGTACGGCATAGGCATTGCATCGCTAATTGATGACAGCACCTAGGGATCCAACGAGAGGAACTAGATCATTGCGAATGGCCGCTTTGATCTGCTAACCGTCTACGCTTACGACAAGAGCACAAGAGCAAGTTTTATGGCTAAAATTCTAATTGTGGAAGATGATCCCGCCAACATATTGGTTTTTACCAAAATCTTAGTGAAACGCGGCAAATGGGATGTCCGGCACACTGAAGATGCTGAAGAAGTGATGAAGTTAGCACAACAACAGGCAATTGATCTGATCCTGATGGATGTGTCGCTAACCCACAGTAATTACCAGGGGCAACCTGTGGATGGCATTCAAATTACACGCTTACTCAAATCTAATCCAGACACTGCGAAGTTACCCATTATTCTGGTTACCGCCCATGCCATGCAAGGCGATCGGGAAAACTTTTTATCTCAAAGTGGTGCAGACGGTTACATTTCTAAGCCCGTCGTGGATCAAGATGCATTTGT
>JBEAPM010000398.1:0-2742 GCA_041164445.1 Cyanobacteriota bacterium | reverse complement strand
AGTTTACGATTACCCCCTTTGATCTCAATGAGTCCAGTGCTGTTACCTATGTGATTCAAAGTGAGTCCGCAGCGCCCCGGCAGGTGCTTTACGATCGCATTCAGGAGGATGTGGTGCCGGTGTTGGCGAAACTGCGGGGGGTGTTGCGGGTGGAAACCTTGGGCACCGCTGATTTAGATCTGGTGAATCAACCGGTTCAGGATGCCCCTTTTGCGGCCCAAACCTTGACCCGTTGGAATGGGGAAGATGTCTTGGCGGTACAGGTGATCAAGGAACCTAGTGCCACGATTTTGGAAGTGGTGGATCGGGTGCAGGCGGCGGTGGATGGGTTAGCAAAACGGGTGCCCGACCTCCGCATTGAAACCGCTGCCACCCAGGCGAATTACATCCGCGAAGCCACCAAGGCGACGATCGAAGCGCTGCTGCTGGCGATCGTTTTGGCGGTGGTAATTATCTATCCTTTTTTGCGGAGTTGGCGGGCCACTTTGATTACGGCCCTGGCCATTCCCCTCTCGCTCCTGGGCACGTTTATTGTCATGGCCTGGAACGGCTTTAACCTGGAAACTATTACCCTCTTGGCCCTCGCTTTGGTCATTGGCATTATTGTCGATGATGCGATCGTCGATGTGGAAAATATTTCTCGGCACCTAACTCCCGAGGAAAGCCCCCGGCAGTCTGCCATTAAAGCCACTTCAGAAATTGGGATTACGGTTTCCGCAGCCACCTTAACGATCGTGGCAGTCTTTTTTCCCGTGGGCAACATGGGGGGCACCATTGGGCAATTCTTTAAGCCCTTCGGGATTACGGTCTCCGCCGCCGTGCTCACCTCGTTGCTTGTTGCCCGTACCCTCTCCCCGGTGCTGGCCTCCCTCTGGCTGCGCCCCCGGTCTGATCACCAGACCGCTGCAGAGACGGAGACTTTACCCCTCAACCAGCCCTATCGCCGGGTCTTGAGCCTGGCCCTGAACCATCGCTTTTGGGTCATTGTTCTCGCCATTCTCAGCTTTGCGGGGGGAGTCGCCCTCATTCCCCTCATTCCCCAGGGATTTATCCCCAAATTGGATCGGGGGGAGTTTAATGTCACCTATCGCATTAGTCCCGGCTACCTGGAAACTACCCTGCGGGGTCGGTTTCAGCCTCCCGCTGCAACGCCCGAAACCCCTCCCGAAAGCCCAGCCGCCGCAACGCCAGCAGACTCCTCCGCCTCAACCAGTGGCGCGGAGCAACTGCGCACCTATGCCCCCTTTCTGGAAGGCTTGGCCCCGGAGCAGTTGGAGCGCCTCAAGCAGTTAAAGCGCCGTGCGGCTAAAACCTATGTGATCAAGCCCAATCAAGACCTCCGGGATGTGGCGGAGCGCTTTTTGTCCTCCCCCGATCGCTGGCCAGTGTTAGCCAACATTAATAACCTGGACGGGTTTGATTCCGTAGAGCCGGGTCAAGCGATCGTGGTCTTGGATCTGCCCCTTGGGGCGGACACAGACGAAACCCCCGCCATGTCCCCAGAAGCCCAATTTGCCCCCATTGTCTTGGCGGAGTCTCGACAGTTTGCGGAGCAGTTAGAGCCTGCGGTCTTGGCAAATGATCAGGTGGAAGCGGTGCTGAGTCTTTTGGGAGAACGGGGAGCCATTAACCAGGGCCGCCTCTACGTCAAACTGAAAGACGATCGTGCTCTCCACACTGCGATCGTTCAGGAACAGATTCGGGAAGCCCTGCCTACCCTCGTGGGAGCCAGAACCAGCCTAGAGGATATTCAGTTTGTGGATACCGGCGGCGATCTCCCCCTCAAAGTAGCGTTTCAGGGGGACAACATTGAAGACCTGATGACCACCGTACAACGCCTCAAAACCAAGGTCTCCAAATTGTCCGGCTTAGTGGATGTCACCGCAACAGGAGATGATGAACTCCCCACCGGCAGTGCCAACCTCAACCCCAATGAAATCCTGCACCTCAACGGGCAACGGGTGGCGTATCTGCGAGCAAACCTAGCCCCCGGACAAGCCCTGGGGGAAGCCACATCTGCCGTCGTCGCTCAGGCCCAGGAGATCCTGCCCGAAGGGGTGAGTATTGGTCTCGGAGGGGACTCCCAGCGCAGTGATCTCGTCATTCGTAGTTTTGGGCGCACCGCATTGTTATCGATCGGGGGCATTACGGCGATCTTGCTCTTACTCTTCCGGCGGTTACTCGATCCCCTCGTGATCGTTCTAGCGTTGCCCCTGTCAATCATTGGGGCCATGTTGGGACTGTTGATTACCCAGAGTGATGTGGGGATGATTTCCTTAATTGGGGTGATTTTTCTCTTAGGCATTGTCAACAAAAATGCCATTTTAATTGTGGACTACACCAACCAATTAAAGCGATCGGGGTTGAACCAACGGGAAGCCCTCCTCACTTCCGCACCGCGACGGCTCCGACCGATTCTGATGACCACCCTTTCAACGATTTTGGGGATGATGCCCATTGCCCTAGGTTGGGGTGTGGGGGCAGAACTACGGCAACCCATGGCCGTTGCCATTATTGGAGGACTGACAACCTCAACCTTACTGAGTTTAATTGTGGTGCCTGTTCTCTATAGTTTGATCGATGATTTGGAGATGTTTTTAGGACGATCGCTCGGGCGACTCTTGGGTAAATAGGGGCATGATCAAAAGCAGCCTTCACCCCTTAAGGGATAAAGGCTGCTCACAATCGAGATCCAGCAGTTCTCAATCAGTTGTATGGAAGAGTGCGGCGCGAAGCGCCGCA
>JBEAPM010000397.1:0-5284 GCA_041164445.1 Cyanobacteriota bacterium | reverse complement strand
ACTACAAATCCTTTACAGAATACGAGATCCCCTCATTCTAGAGAACCGCAATTTTCAGGAAAGAATGGCCTCTGATTACAGCGGGCAAGAGGTTACGCTACGCAGCATGGGCAAAACAGGTTCCATAAGCACTAATGTCAAGGTGCTGGACGGTGGGCCGGTACCCGAGCCACTGGGTCGCTAAGGCCGCAAAGCGATCGGGATCGCCACTCACGGAAAAGGTGGTTTGTTGCTGCAAATGTAGCCCAGAATGGTTGGGTTGGCAGAGGGCATGAAGCCGATCGAGGTCTTGACGGGCCTGCTCCACCACGTAGGAGGCGGGATTGACAATCTGCAAGGCTGGCGGTGCAATGCGCTGAATGAGGGGATGGAGGTGAGGATAATGGGTACAGCCGTAAATTAAGGTATCAATCTGTTGATCCAATAACAGGCTCATGTAGAGTTTCACCACGTTATAGGTTTCCGGATCGGCTAAACAGTTCCCTTCAATGAGGGGGACAAATTCAGGACAGCCAATTTCCCAGACCTTGGCCTGGGGGCGCAGTTTGAGAATGGCGTGGCGATAGGCATGACTGCTGGCGGTGGCGGGGGTAGCTAATACGCCAATGCGTTTGCCCCGTTGAATGGCAGCCCGGGCACCGGGCAAAATGACCCCCAAAATGGGGAAAGGATACTCCTTGGCAACGAGGTCTAAGGCGAGGGCAGAACTGGTGTTACAGGCCATGATCACCATTTTGACCCCCTGGGTGGTCATCCAATTGAGGATTTCCCGCACATACTGGAGAATTTCGGCAGGAGATCGATCGCCATAGGGGAGGCGGGCCGTATCCCCAAAATAAACGATCGACTCCTGGGGCAGTTGGCGGGAAACCTCTTTGAGAACCGTTAAGCCCCCCACCCCACTATCAAAAATACCGATCGGACTCGATTGGGATAGCATCTTCACGCTTGAATCTAAGTGAACCATCGGGGAATCCAGCTTTGATATGCCAAAAGATGCCATAGGTATCAATCCTTGAAATAAAATGACGAGCTTGCTTTAAGCGCAAAGCCGAATGCGGTTTTAGATGAAATCATCTTTCCCTAAACTCCACAAAAAGTGTCTATGACCTGAGGGTGAGAGCCTGTGATGCTTCGCACCGTACTCTACGGGCTGAGATCAAACCTATCTAGATCAAACCTGCCTTTCTCAACGGGAGAATGTAGACAAGCTTTCGGCCGGTCAGCTTCCGGTAGATAAGCTTTCAATAGACAAGCTCCTGTGGATTGGGGATTAGTGTAAAGTATTTTTAAGAATTATTACCAGATGTTTTAAAACTCCTAACGCTTCTTCACGATCGCTCTAAGGCAAATTGCACCAGTTGATGCACCAATTCTTCAAAGGGTACGCCACTGTCTCCCCAGAGGCGGGGATACATACTCATCGCCGTAAAGCCAGGCAGGGTATTAATTTCGTTCAATAAAATTTGCTGCGTAGACTCCAGATAGAAGAAATCAATCCGGGACAGTCCAGCTCCGTCCATAGCTTTAAAAGCCGTGATAGCCATGTCCTGAATCTGCTGGGTGACAGCGGTTGGTAACTCAGCGGGCACAATCAGTTGAGAGCGCCCATCGGTGTATTTGGTCTCATAGTCGTAGAAATCGCTCTCGTAGGTGATTTCCCCTAACACGGAGGCTTTGGGAAAGTCATTCCCTAGCACGGCACATTCAATTTCTCGAAACCCCTTGCCCGCAAAGGCTTCGACAATGAGGCGACGATCGTATTCCGCTGCACGATCCAGGGCTTGTTCTAGTTCCGTGCGGTTCGAGGCTTTTGCAATCCCCACGGAGGAGCCTAGATTGGCGGGTTTGACAAAACAGGGATAGCCCAGTTGGGTTTCAATGTCCTCTAGTACCTTGCCATAGCGACAGGGATCAGACCAAACCTGGGCCCGCTCGATCCCTAAATAGGCCACTTGGGGCAAACCCACCTGGGCAAAAATTTGCTTCATGGCAATTTTATCCATGCCCGCCGCTGAACCCATCACTCCAGTTCCCACGTAGGGCACCTGCATCAAGGTCAAGAGTCCCTGGAGGGTGCCATCTTCCCCGTTGGGGCCGTGGAGCACAGGAAACCACACTTCTACCGAGGTAACGTCTGGGGGAAACTGCCAGAGATCTGCTTTGTTCAGCACGGGATTCGGGGGAGTTCCCCCCTTTTCGAGAATGTCTTGTGACGCTTCAGTTGAAAACCATTGCCCCGTCTTCGCAATATAGAAGGGCAGTACCTCATAGCGATCGAGATTAAGAGGATGGGCTAGGGCCTTAGCGACTGCCCGGGCAGATACCAGGGAAACCTCATGTTCTCCCGATCGTCCGCCAAATAAAAGTCCAATCCGTGTTTTGGTCATTAATTTTCTAGGGTTATTTTCAAGGCTAACAACTTAAGGCGGAAGAGTGCGGCGCAAAGCACCGCACTCTTCCATTAAATTTTTTCGCTTTCAGTGGAAAGCCACTTTCAAAGCAGCTTTCCACTCAACAGGCTATTCATTCAGGCTATCAACCTAGGGGACTAACTTGGGGGATATTATTCCGTACCTGAACTTCAAGAGTCTAACGCCCGACCCACCTGACCATCTGCGGGCATTGTCAAACTGTCCCCTTTACGATCGCCCGTGTGATAGGCTGCCAGTAAAATTTCGCTGGTTTTTCCCCAAACGATTTCACCTTGGGCAGACAAGCCAATGGCTCCTAAGTCCCGCTGACGAGATCCCGCTTCCTCAAGCGATCGTTGAAAGGCTGCATCGAGGGATAAACCATCGGTGACCCGGATGACAATGCGGGCCGCTAGGCATTCTTCAATAATATCTTCCCCAATTCCCGTACAACTGACCCCGGCGAAGGCATTGGCGTAGTTTCCCGCCGGCATGGCCGAGTCACTGACCCGACCAATTCGTTCAAAACCTTTGCCCCCGGTGGAGGTTCCGGCTGCGACCCCGCCAGATTGATCCAGGGCTACTACTCCGATCGTGCCCCGCCCCGCTTCGGGATCTGGCTCTGCCACCACTCCCGCCATACGGCGCTGAAAGTTATTCTTACGATCCTCCAGCCATTCATTCAAGCGCAAATCCGTGAGGGGATTGTAGAGCGGTAGATTTAATTCTCGGGCCAGTTCGGCAGAGCCATAGTCAGAGAGAACGCGATCGTCCGCACTTTGTAGAAATTCCGCAAGCTGAATAGGGTTTTTTACCTTCGCCGTATTGATCACGCCACTGAATCGCTGGTTGGTGCCATCCATTAAGGCCGCGCTTAGACGAATTTGGCCATCGGACTGTAACACTGCCCCGGTACCGGCATTAAAACGAGGATTGTCTTCTAGCAATTGACAGCCCAAAACCACCGCTTCTTTGGCGGAAGCACCCTTGGCTAAACGATCGTAAACCGTATCTAAAACCTGGTACAAATCCTGACGAACGGCATCTGCGCCACCTTTACCTTGTAAAGAGCTACCGGCACCACCATGAATAATAAGCTTGGGCTGAGTCATCAGAAAAATGGGTAGAAACCCCGTCCTTTAGCAATAGCGCAGGACGGCTTTACATTGGACCATCCCCGTCGCTTTAGCGCGGGGTTGGTGAAAGAAATCGAGAAGGTAAATCCCTGAAAGTGTAATCAAGGTTGTGACCTAAATCAACTGACCCACGAGGGGCTGTCATCATTTAGCGCTAAAGTGTTTATACGGCAGTCATTTCAGCCCTTAGTTATGTGTGCTGGAGCGGGCGCGGTAACCTTGATGACGCGCCCTAGTTGTTTAATGGGTAATGCCAGAGAAACCGAGACTGGTAGATCTCAATTCCACCCCGTTACTGTTTCCCATGATTCATGGTTTTAGTTATCCCTGGAAAGCCTTTCGGCTCCTCAACCAAACTCCCCGGTTGTGGAACTATGTCGTTATTCCGATCGTGCTCACCTTGGGGTTAGCGACGTTACTCTATGCGGGCGTAATGCCTCCCGCCTGGCAATTTTTCGGTGATCTGACCCAAACGGCTCTCGTTCCCCTGCTAGACTGGATCGATCGTTTGCCGGATTGGTTAGGGATTCTTGCGGCGATCTTGCAAGGCTTTGCCCAAATCCTGCGGGTTTTGGTTGCGATCGTTTTGTTTTGGCTCTTGGGCTTAGTGTTAATGCAGTTATCGGTTCTGCTGGGGAGTCCCTGGTATGGGCGCTTATCAGAAGTCTTGGAACAGGAACGCTTGCCGGAACAATTTCAGGTGTTACCCCCCTCCGGAGGACTGTGGCAGGATCTGTGTCGTGCCCTGCAATTTGAAGGCAAAAAACTCGTTTTGACTGCGATCGTTTTTCTTCTGGTTTTGGCATTGCAATTTGTACCCTTAGCGGGGCAAGTGCTGGGCACTGTTCTCAGTTTGACGTGGGGGGCCTTGCTAATCTGTGTGGACTTTTGGGATGGCCCCCTAGAACGGCGACATTACCGCTTCCGCCGTAAATTAGCTTGGATTCTGCGTCAGTTCCCCGCCAATCTCAGCTTTGGTTTCTTTTGCAATCTTTTAATTAGCCTACCCTTGATCAACCTGTTCACCATTCCCCTCTGTGTGGCAGCGGGAACCTTACTGGTGTGCGATCGGCTAGCTCAGAACGCTCAAAACACAAATGCCAAAACTCTCTAGACGGGGGCTCTCATCCGATCCCCGCCTAGGCAATTTTTAGGCACTTCTGAATCAAGATTAGCCCCGCTCTGGAGAGGCATAGGAGGGACGATGGGAAAATAACAACTGCTCCTCTAGGGCCGCAATGCGATTATAGGCTGCAGTCAGTTGAGCCATTAAGCGCCGCACTTGCATATCCGTGGGCAGGCTACTGTTGATCCCATCATCCAAGCCAAAAGAGTCATGATCTTCCAGGACATCTTTGTGATGTAAGGCGGAAAACTCATGATCGCTCACTAGAGTATGGGCGCTGACAATTTCATGATCCCCAACAAGCTGATGATCCTGCACGTCTTGGGACATGCTCTGAGGAAGGGTTTGAGACATAGTTTTGGGAAGAGTTTGAGATCTTTTGGTGGAAGGGTTTACGGGAGGGGTGTCTTGCAATAAGTTTTGGCGAAT
This sequence comes from Cyanobacteriota bacterium, assembly GCA_041164445.1. Taxonomy (GTDB): domain Bacteria; phylum Cyanobacteriota; class Cyanobacteriia; order Prochlorotrichales; family Prochlorotrichaceae; genus JBEAPM01. The sequence continues at coordinate 179 of JBEAPM010000397.1, read as the reverse complement.
GCTGGAAAGTTGATGGAGCAGCACTTCGGGTAGAGGAGAGTCTGGCAGCAGAAGTCCAGAGGATCGTTCAGAGTTTTCTCTAGAATCTTGTAATTCGGTAACCAGGAGCATCAAGAGTTGACTCAGTTGATCGATCGCCTGCAAGCCTCTGTCCATCTTGAGGGTTAAGTTAATTAATT
>JBEAPM010000396.1:0-6099 GCA_041164445.1 Cyanobacteriota bacterium | reverse complement strand
ATCTGTGCATGGTTTCAGTCCCTAATTTTGATTGATTTACCTGCTGTTCATGTGAGTTGAGACGACCTATGGCTAAGGTTCCCCTAACGGATACGGTCAAGCGGGATAGTATTGAGCTACTCCGCCAATATCAACATACCCTAACCGCCAGCCTTCGCAATCAGTTGGTTCAGTTAAATCTAGGATTGGTGCGCCGTGAGGTCAGAAGATGGCTGCAACAGACTCAAGAGACCTATGACGATCTCATGCAGGTCGGCAGTATTGGTTTAATTCGGGCCGTAGAGCGGTTTGAAATTAGTAAGGGGAACGCTTTTAGTTCCTTTGCCATTCCCTACATTCGAGGCGAAATTCAGCATTACCTCCGGGATAAGAGTACGATCGTGCGTATCCCTCGGCGTTGGTTGACCCTACGGCAACAGGGGGCCGCTTTAGCCCAGGAATGGCAGGCCCGCACGGGCAATATGCCCTCAGATCTAAACATTTCAGAAGCTTTGGGGATTACTCTGGCGGAATGGCAGGAAGTTAAACTGGCCTCCCAAAATCGATCGCTGCTCAGTTTAGATGCACCAGTGTTCCAGCAAGCAGAGGAAGAATTGACTGCCCTAGGGGACATTTTGCCCGATACTCATTACCGCAGTTTTCAACTGGCACAGGAAGATCAAATTCGGCTACAGCAAGCGTTAAGTTGCTTAGAAGAAAAAACCCGTCATATCTTAGAATTTGTCTTTCTCCATGATTTAACGCAACGGGAAACCGCAGAGCGTTTAGGACTGAGTACGGTGACCGTATCCCGTCGGGTCAAAAAAGGTTTAAAGGCGCTCAAGACGTTATTACATAACGGGGAATAATCTCAAGCCTGAGGGAGTGAGCGGGAATGACCTGGCTGCGAGCGGTTACCATTCGTCTTGCGCAACTCAACGATATTGATGCCATTTTAGCGGTGCAGGAAATGGCCCTGCGCCAGCTCAGCCCCGGCTATTATTCACCGGATCAGATTGATGCTTTAGTTCAAGACCAATCCAAGTACCGCTATCAAGATTTCCTCCAGGTAGTGGCAGAGTCTGAAGAGGGCATCGTGGGTTTTGGAGCCCTGTCTACCTGGCCCTTTCCGCAAATTTCAGGGATTTATGTTCACCCTGATCTAACTCGCCAAGGCATTGGCACGCAGTTGATTCAGGAACTCGAACATCTTGCGGTTACCCAAACTAGGCCGTGGCGAGTTCTGCGGGTTTTGTCTTCCCTCATGGCGGCGGAGTTTTACCAAAATCAGGGGTATCAACTCCAGCAATCCAGCGGGTTTTGGACCGGCGATCGGGTCTGGATTGAATGCAAAGTGCTGACCAAACGCTTAGTGCCGCTGCGCTGGTGGGAGCGGGGTCAACCTTGGATTGGTCTCTTGATCCTCTGGCTCATTGCGATCGTTTTAACCCTCTTGGGTTAACGCTCTTTGGATAAGGCTAGGCAGTGCAAGTACCCCCATTACCGACCATGATCCGGACAAGGCGGCGCAGAAATAGAACGATCGAGCCAACCGACTGCCTGCTGGAGATGAGCTAGGGCCTCTTCCGGCTGATCTTTGAGTAAAAACACTAAAGCCACGGCAACTTGCTCCTTGGCCCGCACCCCTCGGTTGGACTTAAGACGGTGCCAATCAGACTCCGATAGCGACAAGCGCTCCGCTAAAACCTGAGCCAGTTCCAAGGAGGAATGCTCCGTGAGGACTTCGGCGCGGGGACTGTTCAAGCCAGTTTGCATAACCATAATCATGACTCCAGGATTGGTAAAGTAGCGGTTTTGGGATGGGTGCAGTGAAGCCCGGCCCTCACCTCAATGGATCCGTTAATTCTGAGATTGTAAAGCCCGATCGAGGGTTTCTGCCTGTAGCCCTTGCAGCAAACTGAGGGGCATCTCTGCTTCACTGAGATATTCACCATAAGCCGCCTGTAAATAAATAGGCGCAAAGGGATTTTGCTGAAGATAAGTCCGAAAAAACGCCACCGATAGCCCTTGCAGATACCGATGGGCGATCACAGGGTCAGGCCCCAGCAGGGAGGAGGGCAGGGGAAAAACGCCACCCTGAGTTTCGGCTAAGGAAACCGTAGAAAAATGAGTTCCTTTTGCCAAGACCGCTAAATAGCGAGGGTGTTGTCCTAACCAGGTAAAGGGATAGAGTTGCTCTGGGCCCGCCGGGGTAATAATGTCATCACCGGAAGCCACAATCAAGGCGGGAACTTGGAGGTTGGCCAGACCCGTTTGACCAAAAATGTGGCTGGTTAAAGGATTAATAGCAATGACCGCTTTAATCCGAGGATCCCTCAAAATATAGGCTTGGTGGGAGAGCAAATTCGTGTTGCACTGAAGCAGTAAGGAAGCATTGAGGGATTCCGTATTGGGTTCAGGCTTGAGGCATTCTTGGTCTAAGGCTTGAAAATTTAACGTGGCTCCCCCCAGGGCCAGGGCAGTGTACCCCCCAAAGGATTGCCCCACAATGCCAATTTGGTCAAAGTTAATCCGGCTCCGCCAGGCGGGGCTTAATTCACTATAGTGCTCGATTAAATTGAGGACAAAGGTAATATCCCAGGGACGATCGATCGCTTCCTGGGGCACGGGTTCCGTCAGACCTCGGAAAAAGTCGATGACGGTCTTGGCATTGCTCCCCACATGCTCCGGCACAATGACGATAAATCCGTAGGAGGCTAAATGCTCGGCTAAGTAATCAAAGGAGCGTACTGTCCCACCGACCCCATGGGAGATAAAGACAACGGGTGCCGGGTCAGCCCGATTGGGCCAGTAAATATCCGTGGGAACCGCCCGCTGACGAAAGGGATCGACGAGATCTAAGGTCTGTCTTTTCCAGGTTAAGGCTCCCGGGGTTCTTAAATCGGGGAGTTGGGAATAGTTGCTGGCCAGAATAGGTTGGCTACGGATTTCTTGGAGACTTTGGTTCTGGACAGCCTGCAGCAAGGCTTCGCGATCGTAATAGAGTTCTAGCGCTTCTTTGACAATGACCAGGGCAGCATCTAAATTGACCCGAATTTCGGGATCAGGAAAATTCTGAAGCACCGTGATCAAGGTAATGCCCTGGGGAGAGCGAGCCGATTCCAATAAGGACGATCGCAACGCTAATCCGCCATTTTCACCCCGGCCCGTTTGCAGTACCGCCCCAACCCGTTGCAAAAGCACTTCCCCCATGGGGGTATAGGCAATGCGGGAGATGGCATCTGGATTGAGGTTAGCGGGACGCTGTAAAATCCTGCGCAGTTTCACAAAATCCTCAGGAGAAACCGTTCGGGCGTAGGCCCCCAGTTCTGGGCTAACCTTGCCCGTGGTGGCATAGGCTTCTAAATCCGCTACCGGCAAGGAAAACTGCAGGGAACCAATGGTCATTTGCAGTCGTTCGGCTCCCCAACTCGGTAGCGCCCAAGCCATATTCGTCACGATCGCTCCCGTGAGACCTAACCCGAGGGAACGCAGAACGGTCATCAAGGGAACTTGGATAGGAGTAGGGGACGATCGCCAAAACATGGACGTTAGGAGTAGCAACGATTGGAAAGTCTTGAACAGGTGAAATCTAGGCAAGAATAGCGATAGCTGTTTTCATTTAATCCGATCATCCGCATTTGATCCGGAATGAACACCTTAAACCATCCCAACTCTGCCCTAACGGGTACCCACTTAAGGCGAGAGAGTGCGGCGCTCTCTCGCTCATTTTTCCGCTTGCAGCGGCAAGCAACCCTAACTATGCGGGGGTCAGTTGTTTGAGCTTTGTAACCAAAGAATTCATCAAAGCATCAAAGGGCTGAATAAATTTATCAATCCCCTCTTCCAGCAATTCGGCCATCACCTGATCGAGATCGATTCCCAATTCCCCTAGACCCGCAATTAAGGCTTGGGCCGCTTCCACCTCACTTTCAATGCGACTGGCAGGGGTACAGTGATCCGCGCAGGCTTCGATCGTTGCGGGGGGCAGGGTGTTAACGGTTTCGGGGCCAATCAGTTCATCCACATACATCACATCACTGTAGTTGGGATTTTTAGTACTGGTGCTGGCCCAGAGCAGGCGTTGGACTGTTGCGCCTTTAGCCGCTAAGGCTTGCCAGCGATCGTCTGCAATAATGTCCTTGTATTCTTGATAAGCTAATTTAGCATTAGCAATGGCAACTTTTCCTTGGGTGGCCGCTAATTGAGCCTGACGATCGGCATCCTGGGTTTGAGTTTTTAAGGCTTCTAATTGATCATCAATCTTGCTGTCAATGCGGCTTAGGAAGAAACTAGCCACGGAGGCAATACGATCGAGGGGAAGTCCCTGCTCTGCCCGTTTTTCTAAACCTTTGATATAAGCCCAAGCGGTTTCAATGTAGCTTTGTACGGAAAATAAGAGGGTGACATTGACATTAATGCCCTGAGCAATAACCTCTGTAACCGCTGTTAAACCTTCCGGGGTGCCCGGAATTTTAATCATCACATTGGGGCGATCGATGGCTTGATAATATCGAATCGCTTCAGCGATCGTGGTTTCCGTGTTGTGGGCTAGGTTGGGGGGGACTTCTATGCTGACATAGCCATCCAGTCCGTTCGTCTCTTCGTAGACCGGCAGAAAGACATCACAGGCATTACGAATATCGTCAAAAGCCAGGGATTCGTAAATTTTATCGACAGACTTGCCCGCCCGGATACCTGCCTCAATATCCTGGTCGTAAATGGCATTTCCCGCGATCGCCTTTTCAAAAATAGCGGGATTGGAGGTAATGCCATGGACATTGCGACTCGTGATCAATTCCTGTAACTCGCCGGATTGGAGAATATCTCGACTCAGATTATCCATCCAAATGCTTTGACCATAGTTTTTAATCTGCAGGATAGGGCTATCTATCATCATTGAGTCTCCTGTGTCTAGTTCAAGATCTGACTAATCTATTTTGAGCACTGTTCCTCATTGTGAAAGTTAATTCCACTAAACTTTCATTTCTTTTCCTTTATCTTAATGATTCGCCTACCAACTTAAGACGGCAGGTTTACTACTGGACTTCAATGTCTTCGATCCCGCGCCATTTGCTATAGGATACTCGCCCCTGAGGATTGGCCAAGAGGGTTTGAAACTGTTCACAGTTGAGGGGTTTCTCCTGGGGAGCGATCGTAGCTTGGGTCGGCACGATCGTTACCCGACAGGATAGTTGGGGTGCTTGCACTCTAAAGTTCGGTTTATCGGCATAGGGCGTTGTATCGGGATATTGAATCTCAAAGGTATTGGAAAAAGCACTCAAGGTTTCATGGTGAACCCACTCCCGTTGCTTCCACACATACCACGTATCAAACACGGGCTCCGTGCGGTAAATATTACGCTGTCGCTCCACCTGCCGGGTTGCATAAACCGGCACCTCTCTGGTTTTAGTGACTTCTTTCGACACCGTAGAATAAACGGGAACATCTCGACACTGAGTTCGGGCGGTTGCACCAGATTTAACGGTTTCACATTCTTGCCGGGTACCCGTTTGCTCCCGTTCCGTAACGGTATCGGTATAGGTTTCTGTTTCATAGCGGGCAATGTATTGCTCATCCTCCACATAGGTCTGAACATGATCCAATACCTGTCGGGTTCCCCGCTGCTTTTTGTAGGAGTCGATTAAACTATAGTCCGGTGCTGAAAGGGCGGGATCCCACCCTTCTTTTTGTACCATTTGATAGTTCTGGACTTCTACCGTTACGCTAGCGCTGGGGTAGGTGAAGGAAGCGTCAACGGTACGGATCCGCGAGCCATCAAACAGCCAAAGCCCAAAGCCCGACACTAGAAGCCCGGCAATGAGCAGTTTTTGTAGGTTGGAGAGTGTTCCTGAGGGTCTTTTTTGCTGCTTTTTCTGATTTTGCTTTTTCCGGGTTCCCTGCTGTGCCGCTTTATCTTGAATCAGTTCGATTGGCGTGATGGGGTTTTCAAACCGAGATTTTGCCTCTACATACTTTTCGCGTCTGAGAACCGCCTCCGGATCGTAAGTGGGAGTATCCGGAATATCGCACTGCCAAGTTTCACAGACGTGACAATAGAGATCATCCGCCGACGCGATCTCATGGGCCTCATTTAAGGCTCCACATTGCTGACATTTC
>JBEAPM010000395.1:0-4186 GCA_041164445.1 Cyanobacteriota bacterium | reverse complement strand
GCGACGCTTCGCGTCGCACTTTTCCATTCAATTTTTTCGCTTTCAGTGGAAAGCCTAAAAAATCATATCTAAGTTAAGGGTGTGAACATCCCAGACTTTTACGATCGTCTCGGCAGGGGTTTCTCGCCAGATCACCAGTTGATGATCCCGGAGCGATCGCAGGGCTCTAGGGGGATCCCCTTCATCTCGAAATTGGCCCACCAATCGTCCTTCTGTATCTAACATGACGATGATGCCTTCGCCACTGAGGGCATAGCCCCAGGAAAAACTCGTCATGGCCGTCGGCTGGATGGGTAAATAAAATCGGCGTAATCGATAGGGTTTAAGATCCAAAAAGATTAAGTGGGGAGAATCAGCCTCAAAGCCCGCAATGCGATAGGGTTTGCAGGTGAGTTGGCAGGATCTCAAGCGAACGGGCACCTGTAATTCGCCTAGGATTTGCGATCGACGATTGATGCCTTGAATCCAGGTATAGCCCTCCCGATCGCCCATGAGTATGCCCCGTCCCACAGTATCTAACAAAAAGGCTCGATCGTACTGGCCCGTAGGAGTCAAAGACCGCAACATTTTAGGACGGCGGGACGAGTTCAAGCTCCCGATATAAAGTTGATGCTCAGAACCGGGGATGCCCACCATAAACCAGCGTTGCTCGGGGTTCAAGTAAAGATGACGATCGCCCCGATTTTTCCATTGTCCAAGCTTTTCAGCCCCTTGGGTTTTCCCCGTCCACCAATACAGACCTTGATGTGTTGAAACCAGCACTCCCCCCGCTGTTCCAGCTATCTGGGTGGGGGATTCGCTTAACACTAGGTTCTGGCGCTCACGGATGCTCTCCCCAATGTAGGATTGATGAAAGAGGGTTTGTCCCGAGGCTCCATAGACCTCTAGACCTTCTGGATCCAGAGGGGATATCAGCAGTCCAGTTAATTGAGAGGGAAATTTAAGGGTTGCGATCGGCTCCGGTAGAGACTCCAGAGGAGGAATCGCATCCGGCTTCTGAAAATAGGAAGAGAGGGACTTTGAGGCCGCCTCTCCCTCTTCGTCAAAACCCAGGCTCTTTGCCGCCGCCGCCAAGGCATCCCCCATGGTCTGAGCAGACTGGAACCGCTGCCCCGGTAACTTCTTGAGGGATTTTTGTAAGACCTGAGCCAATTCCGGTGGCACAAATTCAGGAATATGGGGAGGTTGATTGAGGTGAGCAATCCGCAATTCACTGGGCGTTCCGCTAAAGGGGCGTTCCCCCACTAACAGTTCAAAAAGCATAATTCCCACAGCGTAGAGATCAGAACTGAGGTGATATTGCCCATAGAAGCGCTCCGGAGCCATATAAGCCGGAGATCCACTATCCCCCGATCCCTCTTCTTGAATGACATGGGCAATGCCAAAGTCGCTAATACGAGCCACCCAGCCCTTGGGAGTGGGATCGAGCAAAATATTTTCGGGTTTGATGTCGCAGTGAATGATCTTTTGGGCGTGGGCATGGGCCAACCCCTTCAGGACTTCTCCCAAAAGCTGAATACCGTGGGACCATTGGACAATACATTGTTCTTCTTCCAATAAGTCCCGAAAAGTCCCTCCAGGACAATAATCCATGACTAAATAGCGTCCTCGTGCCGTATGTTCTAGGGCTTGGCAACTGACAATATTGGGATGGCGAAGGGACAGTAAAAAGCGGAGTTCTCTGAGGAATTGCTGCGTGGAGAGGCGATAGCGATCGAGGGATTTGAGGGCGACGAGCTTCCCTGATTTACGATGGATGGCGCAATACACCTTGCCAAACTGCCCCTGGCCAATCAAACCCAACAAACGATAATTCGATCGGACAACCCGTTGTCGTCGCCCAGCTCCGGGAGGGGAAAAACTCACATTCAGACTCAGGATAGACAATATTATTATTCAGCGATTTTAACCTAAGGATTGAGAACTTTAGGGGGCATCCAGTTTTTTGTCAGCCATTAGCGGGGCAGACAACGATCGCTGAGGTTGACCAGAATCCAAGGGGGTGAACGAAGGATGCAGGACGGGTCTTGAGACGGTTGGCTAATCCAGGTTTGCAAAAAGCCAGGGCTTTCTTGGGTCATGAGGTGCTGGTTAATTTCATGACTTAAGAGGGGAGCCAGATTTTGCAGGAGGGCATAATGAGACCAATTTTCCGGGGTGAAACTACTCGTTTCTAACAACCAGAGGGGTTCTAGGCTGGTCCCTGCGGTTACCTGATCCAAGAAGGCCAAAAAGGCTGAGCGGGGGGCCAAATATTGGGCCGTTAAGAGATCCTTTAGCTGTTTACGTGCAACTTGATAGCTGGATCTTTGCTGGGGTATGAGGTGGTTGGGCAGGGTATAGACTGGGACGCGCTCTTGGAGGGCGGCGATGACCTCTTGGGTTTCCGGGGCTAAGTCGGTTTGAAACCCCAGGGTGGTGAGCAGTACCTGCTCCTCTGGAGCCTCTTGAATGCGATCGTAAAGGGCAGACTGGGGCACTCGGGGCAGGGCGTTAGCGGGTTGAGCCCGGTGAATCAAGGGAAATTTAAAAATAATCACCAAAGCCAGGATCCCTAACCCCAGTCCCCACCAGCGCTCCTGCGATCGTCCCGAGGATTGTGCAAGTCCTTCTACAAGGGCGGAGAGGAAAATACTGGTGGCAATGGTCAGAACTAAACGATCGCTGATCCAAAGAAAATCCTGGGGCCATCCGAGTTGTAGGACAAAGGCGTGGGCCAGGACAAAACAGACTAAGGAGATTAACAGTAACTCCCCCAAGATCTTGAGGCTAGAGCGCACCTGACGCAGTAGGGGCAACTGTCCTAGCCCCCAGGGGCTGAGCCAGAAGGGTAACACTAATCCACTCCAGAGCAGGGGAGGCGTTAAGGGGGGAATTAGCCCACTGCGGTGACCAATCAACCAAGATTGCCAAGGGGTGTCGTAAAAATAAGACCACCAGCCTGGGTCATAAAACTCTGGATATTGGAGCAGGTCATAGCGAGACAGGGAGGGTTCGCCAAAAGAGTAAACGAGGCTATAGAGCAGACCAATGCCTGCGATTAGCCCGAGACTGGGAAAATAGAGATCCCAGAGGCGTTGAGAAAGAGCTTGAATTTGCCATTCAACTTTTTCCTGGGTTTTTTGCTTCAGGGTTTTGCCCTGTCGTTGTTGTTGTCGCTGGGTCCACTCTAAAAATTCCTGTACGGTCTGAGGTTTACGCCCAACGGGAACGATCGCTAAGCGATCCATGATTTGTAACCCTAAAACCCCCGCGACTAAGAGCAAGGCAGTGGGCGCAAAGAGCGCCAGGAAAATAATACTAGCCAGTAAGGGCCAATGGAGCCGTTGCAGCCACTGAAACCGAGAAGAGGCTGGCTTTTCTTGAAGGGGCGTTACGGGGCCGATCGTGGGTAAGTTGCGATAATTTAAAGCAGAAAAACACAGCAATAAGCCTAAATAGCTGAGACTCTGGGGGGCTGGCACCAAGGGCGCTTGGGGAGACCACAGGCTTTGTAAACTGAGAAAACTAGCGATCGTTCCCGCCAGGGGAATCGGTAAAATACTGCAGGTTAAACAAAAGCTAAAACTAGAAATTAAAACGGCAAGAACCGTAATTAAGCTGATCTGGAAGAGACTAAAGGGGATTGAACACTGAGCAGCGAGGAAATAAAGTCCCTTTAAGCCTAGGGGGGTCGTTCCTTGCAGGGCATTTAAATAATCATGGTGAGCCAATAAATCCGTAGCCTGGGGATGCCAATACAACGATAGCCAAAACCCCGGATAGTCCCCCCAGTTGGCATAACGATCCGTAAAGTTTCCGTCTCCCAGCGTTCCAGACCACAGCACATAGCCGATCGCCAAAACAATACTGATCCCCAAGCCCATGCAGTTGGCTCGGGGGGAAGTCTCAAACAGCGGCGAAAGACCATAAGCATAAGTTCGCCGCATAAATTTGGCGTGGAGCGGCTCATCAAGCGGTAGACTCATGAAGAAATGCTAAACACAAACCCTATGAATATTCACAGCATTGCCACCCAACCCTTTGGGGATCAAAAACCCGGCACTTCTGGCTTACGCAAAAAAGTGACGGTCTTTCAACAGCGGCACTATTTAGAAAACTTTGTCCAATCTATTTTTGATAGTCTAGAGGGCTACGCCGGTGCAACCCTGGTTCTAGGGGGAGACGGTAGATTTTACAACCGATC
>JBEAPM010000394.1:0-10840 GCA_041164445.1 Cyanobacteriota bacterium | reverse complement strand
CCTGCCAACTGAGCCGCCTTACCCAAAGAGAGCCGTTTATCTTGATAAAAACCGATCGCTGCTAAATTCCGAATATTTTGAGCAAGATCGGCTGCCCCCATTTTCAAAGCAGCGAGGAGATCTTGAGAAATTTCTAGGGTAATGATTTCGGTATTCACGGTCATGAGACGGTTGGGTTAAGGGAACAAAATTTTGCAAATTCTTTATTTTAAAGGAACGATCGAAAACGGTAGAGTGCAATGCCGAGACACCACACTCTACCGCTGGAGGTTGCTGAGGATTTCCTGTCGGGAAACGGTGCAGTTCCTACACCTACACCTGCGACTTCAACACCAACTCGGCCCGCAACATTTCCTGTTCAATGCCGGGGGTGACTTTGAACCCTAAACGATCGCAAATGCGCTGCATGGCAGAATTTTCCCGGAGAATTTCGGCAAAGATCAGAGCGACTCCTTCTTGTTGAGCAATGTGTACCAATTGCTGCACAATTTGAGTACCTAGACCGCTACGCTGAAATTCGTCTTGAATGAGAACTGCAAACTCTGCTTCTTCGGTGCCGTGAAGTTTGGTTAAACGACCAATCCCTAGAATTTTATGTTCGCCAGTCTCCGGGTCGAGGTGCTCTGCTACTAACACCATCTGTTGATCGTAGTCCGTGAAACAAATGCGACTCAAACGATCGTGACTGGTGCGGTAACTCAGTTTCATCATGTGAGCGTAGCGCATATAGACACTCTCCTCCGACAACCCTTCATGGAATTTGACCACGAGGGGTTCATCATCGGGACGAATGGGCCGCAGGGTTACGGGCAACCCATTCTTAAATTGCCAGTGCCCCACATACTGGTTGGGATAGGGACGAATGGCAGTTTTTGGTAAGTCCTGTTGCTTGGTTTCCAGGGGATGCAGGACCACTCGCGCATCTAGGGCCAGGAGGTTATGGGGCTGATCACTGGGTTTAGCCAGCAGGGGGTTAATATCCAGTTCTTTAATCCAGGGTTGCTCCACCACCAGTTGGCTGAAGCGCACCAGTAGTTCTTCTAACGCAGTTAAATCCACTGGAGCACGGCCGCGCACGCCCTGGAGTGCTTTGTAGATTTTCGTTTGTTCGATCGTTCTGCGGGCTAGGGTGGTGTTCAGGGGGGGCAGCGCTAGGGAACTGTCTTTAAAGACCTCCACTAACTGTCCTCCACAACCAAACAATAACACTGGGCCAAACTGAGGATCGATCGTACTGCCTAGGATTAACTCATAGCCATCCAGGGAAATCATCGGTTGTACCGTAACCCCGAGAAAGTCCTGGGCACTCACCCCAGATTGAATACGCTCAAAGGCTGCGGTCACTGATCCCGCATCCCGTAGGTTCAGTTGTACTCCCCCCACATCGGTTTTGTGGGTGATGGTTTCCGAGTGGAGTTTGAGTACTACGGGATAACCGATAGCGTTGGCGGCTTCCACCGCTGCTGCTGCGCTGGTGGCAATGCGGGTTTCCACAATGGGAATACCATAGGCGGCCAGGAGTTGCTTAGATTCATATTCCGTCAGTAAGGTCCGCCCCGACTGTCGTACCTGTTCCAGCAGGGCAGAGGCCGCAGAGCGATCGACTTCTTCCTCTTCTAAAAAGGAGGGGGTTTCATACAGTCCCTGCAAACTGTAGCTATAGCGCCACATTAAATTAAAGACCTGGGCTGCGGTATCCGGGAAGGGAAAGGTATAGATTCCGGCTTGGTTGAGCAATACTTCTCCGGCGGCTACGGTTTGTCCCCCCATCCAACTGGCGAGGACGGGTTTACCTTTGATGTGGCCGTATTGGGAAAGTTCCTTCGCAATTTCGTTGGGCTCCGTCATGGCCTGGGGAGTCAGGATCACCAGTAGCCCATCGCTGTTGTCATCCTGGGCAACGATCGTCATGGATTCTTTGTAGCGTTTCGGATCCGCATCCCCCAGAATATCAATGGGGTTGCTGTGGCTCCAGGCTGCGGGCAGGCAGGCGTTGAGTTGTTCTTGAGTCTCTGGAGAGAGGGGGGCGAGTTCTCCCCCGCCCCGGATCAGGGCATCGGTGGCCAGTACTCCGGGCCCGCCCGCATTGGTGAGAATGGTCAGTTTGCGGCCTTTGGGGCGGGGTTGTTTGGAAAGAATTTCCGCCATGTTAAACAGATCATCGATCGTATCCACCCGAAGGACACCGGCCCGACGGAAGGCCGCATCTAAGACCCCGTCACTGCCCGTGAGGGATCCCGTATGGGAGGCGGCGGCTTGGGCAGCCGCTTCAGTGCGTCCCGCTTTAATGACAATAATCGGTTTGCTCAGGGCCACTTCCCGCGCAGCGGAGAGGAAGGAGCGGGCATCCCCGATCGATTCCATGTAGATGACGATGCTATTGGTGTGGGGATCGTCTCCCAGGTAGTAGATTAAATCGCCCCAGTCCACATCCAGCATGGAGCCAATGGAAATGAAGGCACTAAAGCCGACATTCTCCCGAAAACTCCAATCCAAAATAGAGGTACACAGGGCTCCACTTTGGCTAATAAACCCTACATTTCCCGGCATGGCCATGGTGCTGGCAAAGGTGGCATTTAAGCCATACTGGGGATTCATTAAGCCGAGGCAGTTGGGGCCAATGAGGCGAATCTTGCCCCGCCGGGCCACCTCTAGGGTTTGCCGTTCTAGTTCAATCCCCGCCGGGCCAATTTCTTTAAATCCCGCAGAAATGACGATCGCCCCTTTGACTCCAGCCTCTACGCACTCTTGCAATACCCCCGGCACCGTCGCGGCAGGGGTGGCAATAATAGCCAGATCAACGGGTTCGGACACGGTGGCAATGCTGGTGTAGGCCTTAATGCCCAAAACACTGGAACGCTTGGGGTTAATGGGAAAAACAGCCCCCCCAAAGGATGTGCCAATCAGGTTCCAAAGAAGCGTCCGCCCAACACTGCCGGCTTTTTCGGTGGCCCCAATCACCGCGACATTATTGGGTTTAAAAATGGCATCTAAGGGTTGACTGTGAGGATAGCCTAAAATATTGTGAGAGCGATCCGGTGATACTGAGTTTGTGGGACGATCGAGGGTAGAAACCATAAGCCAAGTCTCCTTAGCGTTCTGCTTGTCCTTTTCACTCTAAAGTGACTCTTTGGGAATTTAGCGAACTTAAAGACTCTTGTAAGTATTGGTGTGAATATGGGGCTTTAGGGATTGAGTAGGACTCTCCCCACAAACCCACGTTCTCCGGGGCAAGCGCTTAGGGTTGGCAACGATCGCTAATGGGGGATGCCTCAAGCTGAATCACCCATCAGTAAAGACTTTCGCGGTGTTCTTCCCCGGTAATTTTAGCCCCAAAAGTGCTATAAATTTTGCCAATACTGCCGATACTTAAATCTGAAAATTTCAATCCGACCTCCTCAATTTATAGGAATTTTTCTGCAAGCTTAGCTATTGTCTCCCATAGCTTAAAATACAATGTATTTCTGTATAAAGAAGCAACTTTTTTCTGAAATACAGAAACTCTAAATGATCAAGTTGTCCTCCTTAAGGTTTTGCTTTAAATGATATTCAGTGATATGGTCTAGTGGTGTTCAGACTTGCTTAACCTTCGCAAATTCACCTGAGCAAAACCTTGGCAAACTTATCAGTAAGCTTATGAGAAAACCTTTTAAGCTAATCTTTTAAGCTAAGCTTTGGTTTGCCAACTTCATGACACTTCATGACAATATTCTGCTAAGCAATCCATCAGCTTCAACGGTCTGTTCATTCACCTTTAAGGCTTAGCCTCTTTTTGAGATTTTTTGCATTTTAATGCGTACCGCATCAATTTCCTGAGATCAAAAAATTTGGTTCTGTCAGTTAAGAGCCAACGATTCTGACGATCTTAATGAACTTTTCTCTAAATTAAGGTGCCAACTGAAGCGAGAGCGTTGATCACTTTAGGCTCAATGCTCTGCTTAACTTTTTTCGGCTTCAGTGCAAGTTCCTCAATGAGGAGTAGAGATTGTGGTGAGTGGCAAAGCTGCCGATCACACTTCATTGAGGTGCCCTAATTTCAAGTCTTCCCAATCTTTTCAATGCTTCCTAAGGAGGCTTTAAGCATGAGTAATACTGTATCCACCGCTAACTTCTTGAAAGATGCCTTAGTGACCTATGCCCAATATAGTGCTTCACAGAAACAGGATGTTCAAAAAGCTGCTTTAAGATGGCTTCAATTGCACATTAGCCACGACCTTGCTGATCAAACTATTCTGGATCAATTTGGGAAAAAGTGGCGACAAGGCTCCAGCCAGCCCGTCAGTGCGGATCCCATTAATTTTGAAAGCTTACCGGGTTCCTATAAAGGGGAAAAGTCGATTAATAGCCATCAGGAGGACGCACTTTCTTTCTTGCAGGAGGTTATTCCCCCTGCCCTACAAGACGGCTTTCAACAGCGTTGGAACCTCAAGGTTAAGCTACAGGTTTCTGATGCGGCTGGTGCTATCTTCAAGATTGATCAACAAGACATAGCGCTCCTACAACAAAATGATGCCAGTGGTGATGGAACCGGTTGGTATGCGGTTGCCCATGAAAGTGTCTATTATTTACTCTCTTATGAAGAAAAGGGGGATGACTACTTAGTGGAAATCGGTGAGGAAATCAGTCCCCAAAACCAAAGTACTTGGTTCGTTCCTAAGGAACAGGTCAAAATTTCTAACCTCTAGGGGCTGTCATCATTTAGCGCTGAAGTGTTTATAGTGCCCTAGGACACCTCGCAAAATGCCAAATTTTGCTGGAGTACCGGCTTAAGAAGCCCCACAAATAGAGGGTGGGTAGCGATCGATTTTGGGGATTGATTTTTGTGATCGCTACCCTGAATCGGCTACTCTCCCCTCTGGAGAAACCCCTGAATGCGGGCAACCGCTTCCTCTAAGACAGGACGATCGTGAACCAATGCAAAGCGCACATAGCCTTCTCCTGCCTCCCCAAAGCCAATGCCAGGGGAAACTGCCACCCCAGTCTGCTCGACTAGGTTGAGGGCAAAGTCCATCGATCGCGCTTGCCAGGGAGGGGGCAGAGGAGCCCAAATATACATGGTGGCGGGGGGCAACGAGACTACCCAACCACAGCGATCGAGGGCCTCAATAAAGAAATCGCGGCGTTGCTGGAAGGTTTCGCGCATCTGGGCCACACTGCTTTGATCTCCCGTGAGGGCCGTAATGCCCCCCGCTAAAATGCCTTGGTACTGATTGAAGTCGATCGCTGCTTTCACTTGACGCAGGGCTTGGATGATCTCTGCATTGCCAATGGCATAGCCCACCCGAAAGCCTCCCATGTTGTAGGACTTGGAGAGGGAAAACAGTTCAACGCTACAGGTTTTCTGGGGGTCGGCTTGGAGCAGCGAAGGGGGCGGATCGCCAAAGGCTAAGTCGGTATAGGGAAAATCATGGACGAGAATTAAATCATGACGGCGACAAAAATCCACCGCTGTTTCAAAAAAAGCCAAGGGAGCGATCGCGGTGGTGGGGTTATGGGGATAACTAAGGATCATCAGCCGCGCTTGGGCAAGCACCGTAGCGGGGATCGACTCAAACTGAGGTAAAAAATGATGTTCCGCCAGGAGGGGCATGGGATACACTTGCCCATTCGCTAAATACACCCCGCCAACATGGGATGGATAGCCCGGATCCATTAAGAGGGCGTAATCACCAGGGTTCAGTACCGCCAGGGGAAGGTGGGCTGTTCCCTCCTGGGAACCAATCAGCAGCAAAACTTCCGTTTCTGGATCGACGGCTAAGCCAAACTTTTGCTCATACCACTGGGCTGCGGCCCGTCGAAACCCTTGGGTGTTGCGGTGGAGTACGTAGCCGTGGGTGCTGCGGTCCGGTAGACATTCGGCAATGGTCTCTAAGATCGGCTTTGGTGTGGGTAAGTCTGATGAGCCTAAGGAGAGATCAATGAGGGACAGCCCTTGAGCTTGCACCCGAGCTTTCGCCCGATCCATATCGGCAAAAACGTTTCGTTGTAAAGGGCGAAGGCGATCGGCAAATTTCATCAAAAACCTCCGGGAGCAGGGAGAAAAAACAACTCGGCATCTGTAGGCTATGCCTTGGTAAACAAAGCAATACCGCAATCCTCAAGGCATTATATACGCTTGAGATTGGGAACACCCTCTGGGTGCGCTCACCCTAAATTCCGCGCCCAGTGTGGGCGGAGTATGGGCGGCTAGGGCAGACTGTCTAACAGTCCTAAAAGTCTTGCTCCTCACCCCCAGAAAATTTTGAAGTCTTGATGCTCAAAGGTTTTGGGCGCTTGAGTACAACTTAATAGCAATCCCTGATTCCCAGTCAACACGCCCATGTTTTAGAAATTTATGCCGTAATCCACCAAGTGAACGGAATGCAACCCGGAGTGTACCGGGTTTTATCCGCTGAAACCAGTGCCTGCCAAAAAGTAGGACAATTTCAGGCTCAAACGGGGCATCTCTGCCTAGAACAAGCGATCGCCCGGGATAGTGCAATTGTATTTTTTATGGCTTCCCCGGATCCGAACTATGGCATAGCTCTGCAGCAGGCGGGCATTGTGGGGCAACGCATCTATCTGGCCGCAACGGCCCTTAATCTGGGCTGTAGTGGTATTGGAGCCTATTACGATGATGAAACCCAAGCTTTTTTGAATACCCATAGCCCAATTTTGTATGGAATTGCGGTTGGACAGATTACCAAGCCGGAGTAATGCTTATGGCCATTCCCTCACCCCTCAATCAGTTACCCCCCGATGACTTGCCCCCAGCACAACCGGGGGGCGAAGATTTCTTACTGCGTCGGCAATTGGATCTCTCCCTCACCGGGCGCTTTCAGGCATACTGCGATCCACCTACTCAGGCGATTCTCTCCCGCTGTGACTGGTCCATTAAGACCATTGCCCAGGTGGCCACCTTAGTGATAGTCTGCCCCAATCGCGCCACCAATTGGCAAGTGCTCAATCAAGTGATTCCCTTGGGGAGTGAGTTGGCCAAGCTTTCGCAAGCGGCCAAGTTGCGTATTTATGCCACCTTGAGACCTTTGCAACCGGAGAAAAGCTGTGCGATTGGTGCATCTCAGAAAATTAAGCGTTGTCCTGTCTTTGCTGGTGGGGGGGTGTCAAGCTAGACCGGATCCATTTTCCAACCCTGGGGCTGACGATCGTTCCTTCTCTCCCTTATGGCAGTCTTTCCAAACCCAGTGCTGGATAACCTATACCCCTTCCACCTTTGACCCCACCGTAACGCCCATGTATTGGCCAACCCAGGCAGAGGTTGAAGCCGATTTGCGTACCCTACGGGCCTTTGGGATCACAGGCTTGGTGACCTACCGCGCCAATTACAACGATCGCAACGACCCCAGTACCCTGCTCAACTTACCTGATTTAGCGCAGCAAGAGGGATTTGAGGGCATCATTTTAGGCATTTGGGATTTAGACAGTACCGCAGAGCAGGAAGCCGTAGCGGTTTTTCAAGAGCATCCCTTGGTACAGGGCATTGTGGCAGGTAATGAAGGTTTAGGGCGGCGCTACACCTGGGACACCTTAAGTCGCACGATCGCCACCTTGCAGACCCAAACCCAAAAACCCGTGACCACCAGTGAAGAACTGAGGGATTATTTTCTAGACGATCGCCTGCGTCAGGTGGGGGATTGGCTCTTTCCTAATGCCCATCCCTACTTTGGCCAAGTGAAGGAGCCTTTAGCAGCGGCGCAATGGACTGAAAACTGGTTTAAGCGCCTCGATGCCCTCAGCGATCGTCCCATCGTCTTCAAAGAAGTGGGACTCCCTACTGCTGGGGATCCCGCCGTAAGTGAAGAGGCTCAAGCCCAGTACTACCAAGCCTTGGCAGAAACCCCCGTTAACTTTGTCTTTTTTACCGCCTTCGACTTGCCCTGGAAACGATCGACGGGTCAAAGCCCCCTGAGTTCGGATCTGAACCCCGAACCCTATTGGGGACTCTTTCATAACGATCGCAGCCCCAAGTTAGGCGCAGAACAACTCCAAACCGAACAATGTTTGCCCTAGAAGACCTTCCCATGCAAGCGGAAAAATTTAATGGAATCGTGCAGCACTGCATTCTTCGGCCTTAACGTGAACTCAAGGTCTTCCCCGCAGAATAATACTTTCAGGCTAGGAGAGAATCAGGGTTTCAGCGTCTGTCGAACTCATGCCGCCTGAAGTTGCTAGCCCTCCCCCTAGAAGCTCCCTAAAAGTAAAAAAAAATTAAGAAGTATTGAATCGTATTTAAAGTCGCAAAATGAGATTCCTTGACATTGTTATCCTAGCCACTAGATCAAAAGGCTTAGAGTTGCCTCTTGTTTTGCCCAGCAGCTTCACAGTCATTACTCGAATCCTTGGATTCGCTTTTGAGTTCCAGGATCAGGAAGCCTTCAGTTCCTGATCTTCGTTAATCTGCAGGTACAAAAATTTCCCGAGGGGGTGAGTCGGTGGACGAGTCTACCGGCACGCCCTTCTGTTTTATGTTCGAGTAAATCTCTACAACCGTCAACAAAATGTTGCTGCAAAGGTTTTTGAAAACGTTGCTGTGCAACTAATCAACTTCAAGATGATGTTGTTACTCCCTCACCAATTGAAATGTCTTATACCATCAAAGAAGGTTGCATTGTTTGTGATATTTGTCGTCCTCAATGTCCCAATGGGGCAAT
Organism: Cyanobacteriota bacterium; assembly: GCA_041164445.1. GTDB lineage: Bacteria > Cyanobacteriota > Cyanobacteriia > Prochlorotrichales > Prochlorotrichaceae > JBEAPM01. The sequence continues at coordinate 2,189 of JBEAPM010000394.1, read as the reverse complement.
TAAGACTAAGTCGGATGAGGATGGCTATTGGATTGATCCGACCCTCTGTGATGGCTGCGAAGATGTGGATGTTCCCCGCTGTCTTCAAGTTTGTCCCAGTGAGTCTTTAACGGTTCTACCCGCTAAAAAAGGACGATCGAAAAGTACACTCTTACCCGCAGCTATTCCAGAGCTTTTTCTCAACGGAAATAAGTCTCCCTTTGCCTGCTCTATGGTAGTGTGGGAAGCCTGCAATACCTTGGCCCAACGCCACGCTTTGCCCTGGCAACCGGATCAGACAGATAAGCTGCAGTATCGGCGTTCTGTGCATCGGGGCCGGGGGGAAATGCGCTTTCGTTTAGCGGTCAATCCCGAAGAGGATTCCCCTAGGGTGATGGATGTTGAGGCAGGCCAGGATGCGATCGCTAACTTTGATATCCGAGCCACTTGTCTACATCTCATTTTTTCGGCATATATTACCCAAAGCGATCGTCCCTGGGAAGAGACGATTGTCATCAATGATCAGCAGATTGAGCAATACTTGGGTTTGGATAAGCGCAAAGATCTGACCAAGCTCACAAAGCTGACCTTAATTAAAAATCTGGTCTATCAAACCTGTCAATTACTCGTCTCCTTAGAGTGGCCCCGTCAAGGTAAAATTCAAGGTTTTTCCCTGGCAGAACATCCCGTCTGGCAGCTTCAAGATACAAAATATTACTTTGAAGAAGATACCTATGGCTATCATCATCTGATTGGTCTTAAGTTTACAATTCGTCCCGGCATCTGGACAAAATACTTTCTCAATAAACAAGACTACCGGCGACACAAAGCCTTTTATCAATATGGCACTCTGCCCAAATCGGTTTTGCTGGAGGTTATGAGCAATTGGCAACAACATGAAGGGGAAGTCCGTTTATTGCTCTGGTTGTTGTTTAAACTCCGGTTAGGGGGCGATCAACGCATGAAAGTACAGACCCTATTGAAAATTGCCTATGGGGAAGATCGGGTTCTTGCCGCAACTACAATCCGGGGCAGTCACAAACAATTACTAAAAACCTTTGAAGGAGACTTGGAAGCCCTTTATCGCTACGGCTTACATCCCCTCTTTGATCCGGAGACCTATCCCCCAGACATTCAACCCCTGTGGGCCAGGGTTGCAGACATTCCCGACAATGCTGACGATGCCCTGGCTTTTTGGACGGATGATGCTCAACATAATCTGAGTTTGACGAATACAGCCCCTCGGGATAAATGGCAGCGCCTGCTCAATAGTCGGTTTTTAGGGTTTGAACTTCCAGAGACCTGGCTACAAACAACGAGACGATCGACCACCAAACGTCGTACTACCCGTAAAAACACCCTGGCCGAAGACACCAAAGCCCTCACCCATTTCGCCTTGAAGTCAGCCCGTGAGCGTCTCAAGATGAGTCAACGGGTTCTGGCAGACCGCCTAGGCAAGAGTCAAAGCTGGATTCGGGATATTGAAAATGGTCGCTTTAGCCCTGGTAGTGAAGACTTGGAACGCTTGCAACAAATTCTTAATCTGACCTAGCGGGTCATCGAATCACCCTGACGATCTCACCATTAGCCCTAGCTGTCCCACTGTAACAGCTAGGGCTGAAACTACTACAGCATAAGCATTTTATCCCTCAGGGATGACAACCTTGAGCAGCGTAGAAAATCCAGGCAATCCCCTAGATCCCCCTAGGGGATTGCCTGGATTTTGGCCTCTGGGCTTCCGCCGAGGTATGTAGCCCACAGTCCAATGCCTCTGATTGCATACTTTTCTGGAATAAACTGTATCTTACGTAACTTTTTGTAAAGTTTTACTCCACTCTGCAATTTCTGAGTTACGGTATAGAGGTATACAGTTTTAGGGCAGAAGTTGGGAAAGAGGAAGTCGCCATCGCCATCGTGAGATGCTCACTTTGAACCACTTCAGTCCCACCCACAACACATTCGTAAGTATGGCAAGTTGCCAGGAGGCGTTCCAATGGCTGTTATGACTCAAGCTCCCCAAGATCTGAAACTCCACATTACAGAAGATGTAAATGTATTTGAGCGTCTGCACACCGCAAAAACGGTGCTACTCCACAAGGTTCAAGAAGAAGGTTTTGAGTTAGGTGTTCGCTCTAGTTCAAACCTGTCCCACCAAGACTTTCAGCATTTCGAGAACATTAGCCCCATCGCCGCCAATTTAGACGAAGATG
>JBEAPM010000393.1:0-9059 GCA_041164445.1 Cyanobacteriota bacterium | reverse complement strand
GCAACTCACGGGCACGGGCTTTGAGTTTAGGGTTATACGGGATAATGTGATCAGCCATCGCCGCTAGTAAGGTGCAATTGATCCGCCGTTCAAACGGCTTGATTGTTGCCTAGTTCAATGTCAAGCCGTCCTCCGCTTCGCTAAAGGACGGGGTTTCTACCCATTTTTCTGATGACAGAGCGCTAGGTCGCCGCTAAACGGATGCCACTAAATTGCCAACGGGATTCAGGGGGAAAGAAATTGCGATAGGTTAGCCGTAAATGTTCTGGTGGGGTTGCACAGGATCCGCCCCTTAAGACCATTTGATTACACATAAATTTGCCGTTGTACTCACCGATCGCCCCCGGCAGTGGCCGAAAACCGGGGTAGGGTAAATAAGCGCTTTGAGTCCATTGCCATAGGGTTTGCTGCAGTTGCTGTAGCCCCGGCAAGGGGCCAGACTCTAAGGGTTGAGGATGGATCAGCGGTAACGGATCGTTGGGTTCTGGGAACGGTAGGGGACTAGGGCTAGCGGTCAAAGCTGCTGCTTCCCATTCTGCTTCGCTGGGTAGTCGGTATCCGGCCCAAGTGGCATAGGCATCGGCTTCAAAGTAACTGACATGACAGACCGGCTCTGCTAGACACAGTGGTTTTAAGCCCTGGAGGGTCATGATCCACCATTCTCCTTCCCGCTTATGCCAATAGAGGGGAGCCTGCCAGCCTTCCGTTTGAATGCGGTGCCAGCCTTCCGACAACCAGTAGGATGCGGTTTGATACCCTCCGGCTGCAATGAACGCTAAATATTCGCCACAGGTGACGAGGCGATCGGCGAGGGCAAAGGGATGCAGATAAACCCGATGTTGAGGACTTTCATTATCAAAGGCAAAGCCCTGGCTCGGATCATGCCCTACTTCATATAAGCCTCCCGGATAGGTTTGCCAGTGCAACGGTTCAGCCTCGGCAGCGATCGTACTGTTTTTTGCCGGTTGATCAGGCTTTGAATCAGGCTGTTGATAGACCGGATAGAGGGGATTGGTGGCAAAAATATGTTTGATGTCTGTGAGGAGCAGTTCCTGATGTTGTTGTTCGTGGTGCAGTCCGAGGGTAACCAAATCATCGATCGTAGGATCATGCTCCTGGTCTAGGAGCTTTTCCATGGCTTGATCCACGTAGGCTCGATACGCATAAATATCCGCCACGGTCGGCCGAGCCAACAAACCGCGCTGGGGACGGGGATGACGATCGCCTACGGCTTCGTAATAGGAGTTAAATAAATAGTTATAGCGATCGTGAAAAAGACGATAATCCGCCAAGAACGGTTGCAGAATAAAAGTTTCAAAAAACCAGGTGGTATGGGCCAAATGCCACTTCGGCGGGCTCACATCTGGCATCGTCTGGATGACATAATCTTCAATTTCCAGCGGTTGACAGATCAGTTCACTCCATTGACGCACCGCACGGTAGCGATCGTGCCCCAAAGTGTCGGTGAGAGGTGAGGGGGTAGCTAAAGACAAGACCATGAATAGGGTTGGGTAACATCAGGTTCTGCTCCTAGAGCATTCTTTCAATATTGCGGGAATGACGATCGGATGACAACCACATCCCCATGATATTCACCCCTTGATCCTCTTCCCGTGATTCTGAGGTGTAGAGTAGAGAGCTTTTTTCTGGCTACCATCTTCAGGCGGAAGAGTGCGCCGCACTCTTGCATTCAATTCCATTCAAGTTTTTCGCTTTCAGTGAAAAGTCTTTTTTCTGTCTGGAGAGGCTAAAAACGACTTAAAGCCCGTGACGAGATTTGAACTCGTGACCTCACCCTTACCAAGGGTGTGCTCTACCACTGAGCTACACGGGCGTTTGGGTGGGATGGGCCGAGCTGGATTTGAACCAGCGTAGGCAGTGCCAGCGGATTTACAGTCCGCCCCCATTAACCACTCGGGCATCGACCCAATTTCCCACGGGAAACCATTATAAACAGACCATTAGGCTTTTGTAAATATCAAAATTTCAATCATCAAAACGATCGGAGCCAGCCAATTTAATTAATTTTTGCGGAGAGGGGCTAGAACTTAAGGCGGCGCGTTAAATTTGTGCGCTGTCCGTGGAAGCCCGGCGAGGTTGGAGATTTATGACAAACTGGGCAGTATAAGCGTTTGGGCGCTGCTGTGGGGGGCTCAGACCCGCAACCTCTTGCATTACGGACAGAAATCAGTAGAATTTCCTAGGTTAGTCATGCTTTCTGGGTCGGTTCTGTGGTCGTTTTTAGTGATGCTCCGCGCCTTCCAGAGGTGAGGCTCTATGTTCATGCAATGCAGGTTCTCCTATGTCCTCTTCGTACACTATCCATCCGTGGTCTGTAATGAAGCTTATTGGTTTAAGTACGGTTTTGGCATGGGGAGTTCTTGTCCCTGGTTTGTGGGCACAGGTTCCTGAAGAACCCGAAACCACTGTTCCCACAGAACCTGAAGCTGAGTCTGTTTTTGAGACTGAAACGGATCCCGAAGCCTCCACCCCAGCACCAGAGTCTGGGAATTTGTTGTTAAATCGGTCTGCTGAGTTAGATCTTGCCCCGAATCCTAATCCTCTAGATTTACCCCTCACGCCAGAAGAGGTACAAATTACTCGTACCCGCGCCATTAGCTTGCAAGATGCGATCGCCATTGCGCGGGAAAATAATAAAACGGTACAAATTCAGGCCCTTCAAGTCGATCGCCAAGAGGCTGCGCTCCGTCAACAGCAAGCTCAGTTGTGGCCGACCCTGACCCTGAACAGCAACCTGCAAAATACGGGCACCGACACGAATGTCAATGTTTCCCGTCAGGATTTACTGAATGGGAATTCTGGGGATACCACTCAGAACACAACTAGCTTGAACGGCGCGGTGCGGTTGGACTACACCATTTTTGACTTTACCCGTAACCCTACGATTCGGGCGGCGGAACAGTTGGTACGTCAAGCGGAGTTACAGTTGGAGCAAACCTTAGAAGAGCTTGATCGGGATGTAGCGGTAGATTATTACAACCTGCAACAAGCGGACGAACAAGTTCGGATTTTTGAACAGTCGGTGCGGGCTGCGGAACGCAGTTTAGAAGATGCTCAAGCCTTAGAGCGGGCGGGGGTGGGGACTCGGTTTGCAGTGTTGCAGTCGGAAGTTCAATTGAGTAATGAACGTCAAAACTTAGTCAATGCCCAATCCGATCAATTACAGGCCCGTCGGCAATTGGCTCAACGTTTGAGTTTGCCGCAGGATGCAGAAATTGTAGCGGGGGATCCGGTGGCAAAGGCGGGATCCTGGGATTTAAGTTTGGAAGAGAGTATTGTTCTGGCTTACCAGGGGCGGCCGGAGTTAACCCGTCGCTTGGTGGAACGGGAAGCCAATGAGTATCAGCGCAAGGCCCAGTTAGGAGCCATTAAGCCTGCCTTGAGCTTATTTGGACAATACACGATCGATCAAAGCTTTACCAGTACTAGCCGCGAACAATTTACCGGGACTAATGATACGAACCAAGATAGTTTGACGAACCAATATCAGGTGGGGGTGAATTTACAATGGCGCTTTTTTGATGGAGGAGCGGCCAAGGCGGCGGCCCGTCAAGAAGAAGTGGATATCAGTGTTTCGGAACTGCAGTTTGCAGACGATCGGAACCAGATCCGTCAGCAGGTGGAGGTTGCCTTTTACGAAGTAGAGTCGAATTTGAAGAATATTGATACTGCGACCCGGGGGGTGGAACAAGCCCAAGAAGCCCTGCGTCTTGCTCGGTTACGCTTTCAAGCGGGGGTAGGTACTCAAATTGATGTGATCAATGCAGAGCGGGATCTGACCCAATCGGAGGGGAACTTGGCTACGGCTATTTTGGGCTATAACCAGGCTTTGGCTCAGTTAAAACAAGCCGTTAGTGATTAACACCCTCCCCCCAATCCTGACGGGTATGCTCGGAGATTCTTGTTTCACAGACTCTTAACGAGATAGGGCTAGATGCCACTATCCCCGTCAGGACGTTTTCGCAAGTCTTTTAATTTAGAGTCCACGATGCGCTTCACCGCAGACTACGAACAAGTACCCAGACGGTCTGTTCAACCTATCGCGCACAAAGTTTTACCCGAGATGCGACTGACTGTCTCAATGGCACCTTGTCGCATTTTTGTACCCTGCCGCATCTTTTATGAGGTTTTTCTGTGATGCATTTGGATTTTCTCAGTTATTGCCGGTCTCGGTTTTTCGCCGGGCAAACCCTGCCGAGTCTAGTGATCAGTGTGGGGCTATGGTATAGCGGTGGGCTGGCATTAGCACAGAATATTCCGGCTTCTGATCCCCTTGATCCCCTCACCCAGGAAGCCCTCGATCGCTTTAATACAGGTGATTTGGATGCTTCTCTGGAAGGGTTACAGCGGGCATTGGCTCAAGCCCAAGCCGCAGAGGATTGGCAGCAGGTGGGGGAAACCTGGAACAATATTGGCTTGGTACAGGAACAAAAGCCAGACCCTGATGCGGCCTTAGCGGCCTACCAATCCGCCTTGGAGGCTTACCAAACTTTGGCCCAGACGGGCGGAGAGGCGGATCTCCGGACGAGTAAAATTGGTGAAGCTAAAACCTTAAATAACTTAGGGGGGGTCTATGTTAGTCTGCAACAGCCGGAAGCGGCCCTAGGGTTTTTGGAACGATCGCTAGTGCTGCTGCGGGAGGCCCAACTCCCCAGTGAAGAAGCCATCACCCTGCGAAATTTAGGGGGGCTTTATGCGGTGCTCAATCGCTTCGCCGATGCCATTCAAGCCACTCAAGATTCCTTAAGCATTGAAACAGAACTGGGCAATACAACGGCTCAACTGATTACCCAGGAACGCTTGGCCGCTCTCTACAGTCAAGTGGGGGCTGCTCCCCAAGCCCTCAGTACTTTAGAAGATGCTGTTGGTTTAGCCCAAACCCTCAACAATCAAGATGTGGAAGGAATTTTGCACAGTCAAATTGGGGAAGTCAAGGAGCGATCGGGAGATTATCAAGGGGCCATTGCTGCCTATAGTGACAGTCTAGAGATTGTTGAGAACTCGCAACAGCCAGATGTGCAAGTTGCGGTTATTGACTTATTGACCCGTTTGGGGGACTTGCATAGCACTTTGGGCCAGGTAGACCTGGGCATCGATCGCTATCAACAAGCTTTAGAGCGTATTCCCTCCGAAACAGAGCCTTTACTCTGGGGCGAAGTCATGGTGGCCTTGGGACAACTCTACCTCCAGCAGGAAAATTGGAGTGCAGCGGAAGACACCTATAGCCAAGCCTTAGCCCGCATTGAACCCTTGAACTTTCCCCTGGCCCAAGCCCAGGTACTTCGGGGTTTAGGAACCGTGTATCAAGCGCAGGACAATCTCCCCCAAGCCTTAGCTACCCTGCAGCAAGCCCTCACTCTAGAACAAAGCATTTCCCCTCAGGACCCGATTGAAGTACAGGTGCAACAGCAGGAAGAAGGGCTAACTTTAAATCAGTTGGGAGATGTTTATCGTCAGCAGCAAGCCTATGATCAGGCTTTAACCCAGTACCAAGCGGCCTACCAGGCCCTAACCACCGCCCAAGACCGTTTGGGGCAGGGGGATACCCTGCGGGATATTGGCGTAACCCATTTGTTACGAAACTCGCCCCAAGATGCAGTTGAGCCGTTACTCTCTGCTGTACAACTCTGGCAATTTTTGTCTTATCAAACCGGCACGGTTCTGGATCCCAGTATTGAGGCCCATCAGCTCCTCCAAGCGGCCCTGATTCGCTCAGACCAGCCGGAGTTGGCCTTAGTCAGTGCTGAGGATGAGCGATCGTTTCCCCTACGGATTAGCCAAGTGGGAGAACTCCGAGCCACGCCGCCAGAACCCCTCAGCTTAGAACAGATTCGCAGTATCGTAGCGGAGCAGAATGGCCCGGTTATTTTTTACAATTTAGCCGCAGAACCGGGGGACGCAGTAGAGGAATCCATTGCGAAATTACGGATTTGGGTCATTCAATCTACAGGAGAGATCACCCTACGGGAGTTGTCTTTAAGTAGTCTTGACATTAATACTCCGGAAGATTTTCTCAGCCTCATCAATGGTGATTCAAAGGATCCCCAGGTTTTGACTAAACTCGCTAATTTATTGATTGTACCCATCAGCCTGGACTTAGCAGCGCTGGGGGAAACTCGGTTAGGACTGATTATTCCGCCCCTCTTTCTATCCATTCCCTTTGCCGATCTGCCCCTGAATACCCCGAGCGGTAACGATCGTCAACTGGGAGAGCAATTTGAAATCGAACTATCGCCTTCAATTTTGAGTTTAACCTTAGCCCCCCCTCAAGCCGAAGAGCCGCCTCAAGAAGATCTTCAATCGGATTGACAAGCCCGTGCTTCCAACTCAAGTTGGCGGCGTTCTAAATCCTGAAGTTGCAGCGTGATTTCCTGGCGAGATTTTTCGGCCCGTTCTCCTTCCTTCGCTAAAAACTCAGGACTGATGCCTTGACTCAGGTATTGACCAATCAATTCGGTGACCCAATGGGTTGCATCTTCTAAGCGAATCACCAGTCTATTATTGACTTCCACTAAAACCAAACTGCCCAATTCAGGGGAAATGGCCGATAAGTTTAAAGTTTCCTGGGTGTCTAAAACCTCCCAAAGGAATTCTGATTGTTTTTGAGCTAACAAGTGTAGACGAACTCCGGGTTCATCAGGGTAACTATAAACTCGGGCAAGATACAGCATATTAACAGAAGAGCCTTAGTGGGCAAACATACAAAAAAGGGAGCTAGAAAACAAGCTCCCTCATTGTAAGGGGATAACACCCCATTCAACAGATTAACCTAGGGCACGTCATCAATTAAGTGCAGCCCCCTAGAGTGATGCCAGAGAACAGGGAACTATGCTACCCACTTGGAAGCGACTAACTCAGCTAGGTCTACAACCCGTTGGCTATACCCCCACTCGTTGTCGTACCAAGCGACGACTTTCACCATATCACCATCCATGACCATGGTCAGACTCGCATCTACGATGGAAGAATCATCCGTCTTACGATAGTCGATGGAAACTAAGGGGGAATCGTTGTACGCTAAAATCCCTTTCAACGGGCCCTCTGCTGCGGCATGAAGAACTTCGTTCACTTGCTCAGCGATCGTGGGTTTTTCGACTTGAACGACTAAATCTACGACCGATACGTTGGGGGTAGGAACCCGCAGGGCAATTCCGTTCAGTTTTCCTTTCATTTCAGGAATAACTAATGCCACTGCTTTGGCAGCCCCGGTGGTGGTAGGAACAATATTCAGGGCAGCAGCACGGGCACGACGGACATCCCGATGGCTAGCATCGAGCAAGCGCTGGTCTCCGGTGTAGCTGTGGGTGGTAGTCATGGTGCCTTTGATAATGCCAAAGCTTTCATGAAGCACTTTGACCACGGGTGCTAAGCAGTTGGTAGTACAACTTGCATTACTGACAATGTTGAAATCTTCATGACGGTAGTCCTCATGGTTAACCCCCATCACAAAGGTACCAATGCCGCCGCCTTTCCCTGGAGCGGTGATTAAGACCTTCTTGGCCCCGGCTTGCATGTGCTTGGAAGCACCAGGCTCATCCACAAAAACCCCGGTAGATTCAATAACGAGATCAACGCCCCATTGAGCCCAAGGCAAATTTAGTGGATTACGATCGGAAACACACTTGATGGTCTTTCCTCTGACGGTGATGGAATTGTCGTCGTAAGTAATGTCCTCCTCTAATCTGCCGAGCATGGAGTCATACTTCAGCAAATGAGAATTTGTTTTAGGATCTGATGTATCATTGATCCCTACAATCTCTAAGTTAGAATTCTGGCGCGTTAACCAACAACGCACAAAGTTGCGACCAATGCGGCCAAATCCATTAATAGCGACTCTAATCACTGCGTCTTACCCTCGTTTTTGAAAAGCGTAAATATGAAGTTTGACCTGATCATATCCTAAAGGGTGTCCAAAACCTAAGAAATCCTTGAGAAACTTGCAAGGTAGCGGAGTTCCTCAACGGCACAAGTTACGCGCCTCCGCTAGGCTTCAGACCGGGTCTCTGAGAACAGCCCCAGGTAAAGTCGGTGGAGGGGAGAGGACCCTACTGCCTCAAAGGGATGAGCCGTTTCAGCATCGGGACTAAAGTCCGGGACTTTGAGCTACGCTTGACCGTCTTAATGGCTCTGAACTTGATTGGTTATGTTATTCAACAATCCGGTCTGTTTCCCCACATGACTGTCGCGCAAAATGTTGCGGTTGTGCCTCGACTGCTGGGCTGGAACAAGCCAGAGATTCAAGCCCGTGTCCATCACTTATTGGAATTGGAATTGGAACTGGAACTGATGATGGAACCCGCCCATGAGTTTGTTGAGCAGTTGCTCAAACGGGGGGATCTCCTACGGCAACTTCGGGTTATGAGCGTTGACTACGGGTTAGAACCCTTACCCCCCAGCCTGGATTTGACGACTCCAATTCCCCACTTAGCAGTTGATAGCAGCCTGCGGGATGCCTTAACTCTGATGTTGGATCGGGGTACAGATCTGGTGATTGTCCAAACCTCCAATGGGAAGCCCGATGACGCTGGACTGGACAGCCCTTAGGGGTTGTGACCTTAAAGCGTTTAAGAACGATCGCTGCCCATACTCGGTAAGCCATTTCTAGCCAGCCATACTCGGTCAAGGCATTAATCCGCTTTTCTTAAGGTGTGGTTGCTCAACGCTTCTACACTGTTTAAGGATCGATCGCGGTACTGGCCGTAGCGTTCCCGTTTTTGCCGAGGGGGCTGGGTTAGGGGAGGGAGTAGACCAAAGTTGGGGGGCATCGGTTGGAAGTGTTTAGCATCGGCGGAACTAATAAACTCAAACAGGGCCCCGGCCATGGTAGTTACGGGTAGGGTAATGGGTTCTAGACCTTGGGCTAAGCGGGCTGCATTGGTTCCTGCCAACCAACCTCCGGCGGTGGCGGCGGTGTATCCCTCCGTGCCGATCAGTTGCCCCGCTGCGAGTAAAGACGATCGCTTCCGAAACTGTAGGGTCGGTAACAATAATTCTGGGGACTTAATGAAGGTATTGCGATGCATCACCCCCATCCGTAC
>JBEAPM010000392.1:0-20400 GCA_041164445.1 Cyanobacteriota bacterium | reverse complement strand
TCTATGTCGGTAACCTGGCCTATAGTGTAAGTGAGGCAGACTTAAAAGAAGTTTTTGCAGAATATGGTTCTGTGACACGGGTTCAGCTTCCTGTCGATCGAGAAACGGGACGGGCTAGAGGCTTTGGCTTTGTAGAAATGTCTGCAGATGAGGAAGAAGTGGCAGCGATCGAAGCCTTGGATGGTGCAGAGTGGATGGGACGACAAATGCGAGTCAATAAAGCCCGGCCCCGCGATAACTCCGGCCGGAAATCCCGAGGCAGTGGAGACAGCCGAGGCCAAGGTGGCCCCAATTGGAATCAACCGCAATCCTTTTAGGCTAGGAACGTAATTTGCGATGCATTGGCTCGAAAGTTTTTCCATGGCAACTCGTGCCCTTGCGGCTAATCGCCTGCGTAGTACCTTAACCATGCTCGGCATTATCATTGGTAATAGCTCCGTTATTGCCATGATTGGGATTGGTCAAGGAGCCCGCCAGTTAGCCGCCGATGAATTTGAATCCCTCGGACCCAATGTGCTGTTTGTGGTGCCAGGGAATCGTCAGACTCGACGCATGTCCTTTGAAATTCCCCCCACTCTGGTGCTCAGTGATGCAGAAGCGATCGCTACCCAGGTGCCCAGCGTTAAGGAAGTTGCCCCCCAGATTAGCGGCCGAGCAGTTGTTAGCTATCGGGGCAATAATTCCTCCAGCCAAGTGTTTGGCGTAACCCCCAGTTACCTAACGGTGCGGAGCTTTAATGTTGCCCAGGGGCGTTTCATCAGCAATTTAGATCTCAAGCGCAATGAACGAATTGCCACCCTCGGCTCAGACTTGGCCACCAAGCTGTTTCAAGCGGAAAATCCCCTAGGCAAACGTCTCCGCATTAAAGGCGTATCCTTTCAAATTGTCGGGGTCATGGAACCGAAGGGAGCCTTTTTGGGCACGAACCAAGATGACGCGGTTTTTATCCCCTTAAGTACCATGGCCAACCGAATTCGGGGACGGACTTCCCCCTATGGCATGGAATTGAGCTTTATTTCCGTGTCTGCCTTAGATGAGGCGAGTATTGGGGCCGCTGAGTTTCAAATGACGAATCTGTTGCGGCTACGGCATAAAATCTCCGGCGAAGACGACTTTGAAGTGAGTACCCAAAAGGATGTGTTAGAAACGGTGGGGGCAATCACGGGGGCCTTAACGATCCTCCTGGCCGCGATCGCGGCCATCTCCTTGCTCGTTGGCGGGATTGGGATTATGAATATCATGTTAGTCTCCGTATCGGAGCGAACCCAAGAGATTGGGCTGCGCAAAGCGATCGGGGCAAATCAAGGGGATATTCTTTCCCAATTTTTAATTGAAGCCGTGATTCTATCGGCAACCGGGGGCATCCTCGGCAGTAGCCTAGGGATAGGCGTTGTCTATTTAGCCGCCACCTTAACCCCCCTCAAAGCCAGCATTTCCTTACCGGCGATCGTTTTGGCGGTGGGGGTATCGGGGGGAATCGGCTTATTTTTTGGCGTAGTGCCTGCCCAACGGGCTGCTAAATTAGACCCAATTGTAGCCTTACGCACAGCTTAATCCGTAGGACAGGAGCGATAAAAATGTAATTAAACATACCAAAATTTCTCCGGTGAGCTTGTCCGCCAGCAAATCCCTTGGCCAGTTCAAGAGACATCGTATTAGAATAGATCTACAGAACAGGTACTGCGCATGGTTTTTAATTCTGACTTCTTTAGTGTTCCAGAGATTGAAGAGCAGGAAGATCTAAATCCTTTGCTCCAATATCTTCAGCATCAGCCACCTGAGGTGTTGTCCCGGGTTGCGAAGTCTGCTACTCCGGAGATTAAGGAAATAATTTCGCAGAATGTGCAAGGGTTGCTAGGGATGTTGCCCTCTGAGCACTTTAATGTCCAAGTCGTCACAAACCGAGAAAATTTAGCGGGCTTGCTAGCCTCTGCGATGATGACGGGCTACTTTCTGCGCCAGATGGAACAACGCATGGAATTAGACGCTCGGGTGTTGGACTTAGATTTTGACACGCCAGAATCCTGACAGATCTGTTCATCCCGCTAGAACGATCCCCATACGATCGCAGTGAAGCGAAAAAATACTGCTTTTTTGCGGATTTCTCTGGGAGAGTGCTGAAGAATCAGAGAGAGTAACATCGTTGACCAAGAGTTCCCTTGCTGAGAGCCCGCAAGCAGAATATCTTCTACGTTGTGCTGTCTTGATTCCTAAACCCGTTATACTAAGTAGTCCGAAGCGGGTTTGTCTACTTCTATTTCTATTTCAGGGGCTATGCGACAAGAACCGATTCCCTCTCCTAGTGAACCCATGCAGTATCGGGCCATTGGTCTGATCCGGGGAAAATATATTCCATCGGAGGATCAGCTCAATGCAGGATTGCTGGTTACCGATGAAGGTCAAAGTATGCCAGCGATTTTGCTGGGACGAGTTCTGAGCTTAGTGAAAAATCATCTAGAACTCGCCGAAGAGCATTTGTGGGTTGTCTATCCACGCACCCAAGAAATTAAAAGCAAAAAGCCTAGACGAGCTTCGGATCCCCCCCCTGTACCGGAACTGCGCTTTCAAATTGTGGGCATTTGGGAACCAGAAACCCTGCATCGCTTAGAAGATGAAGAGGAGTCCGAACAGGAAGAGGAAATGGAAACTATTTCCTTAGTTAAGCCGATGCGCCCAGCCTCACCGCCCAGCACACCGGAAGCCGCCACCGTAATTGAGGATGGTTATTTCTCCGTGCGGGGAGAAGCTATTTTCTATGAAGGCGAGAAAAATCGGTTAATTGTCAAAATTCAACAACTGAACCGTAAGAATCCTGACCAGCGTCGAGATTTTAAGCTGCATCTCTTTGGTCAAATTAATGAAGACCGTGTTCTCCATCATTTTTGGGATTTACAGGTCAAACGGGAAGAAGGACGGTTAGTGATCGTTCATGCGGAGCGCATTGGGCCAATGCCTCCGAGACGGCGTAAGCCCGTTGGGAATCGTAAACCTTTCAACCGGCAAGGCCCACCCAATGGCAAAAACCGTCCTCAACACATAGCGACGGGTAATGCTGCTGTTACAACCCCCAAGCCTGTCATTGCGAAGCGTCAACAGGATCTAGGCTTAGAGAGCGATCGCTAGAACTTCTAGCGATCGTCGTCCTACTGGAGTGGGGGTGAGGGTGCGATGAATTCTGTGCTTTCTAGATGGCTTTCCACTAAAAGCGAAAAAATTGAATGCAAGAGTGCGGCGCTCCACACTCTTCCGCCTTAAGTTGGTAGCCGCTCAGATCAGCCGCTTCAGGGATCTTCAATTTGAGCCGGTTGAAGCGATCCGGAAGCAGTGGCGGCTAAATAAATACCAAATAATACCCCAAGAAATGCAATTCCATGGGCAAAACTGAGCTGTTCCCCAAAGAAAATCCAGGCCAAAATGGCGGTAATAATGGGATCTAAGAGTAAACAAAGGGTAGCAAAACTCGCCGATAAATGTTTCAGGCTGTAGGTGAGCAAACCGTGACCCAGCAGTTGCACTAAAACGCCTAAGCCTAACACCGCTATCCAGCCCGATCGACTCAGGGGGACAATCTCGTCCCCGATCGCTAGAATAATCATCAGAGCTAAAAACGATCGACAAACACAGTTCCAAAATAAAACCGTCGAGGTTGAAAATTTTTGACGTAATTTTTCCCGGACTAAAAAACCTGCGGCATAGAAAACCGCTGAAAGTAATGCCAGCAGATCTCCCCACAGGTAAGCCGGACTCAGTTGCCAGTCTTGCCATTGCAAACTCAAAGTAGCTATGAGGGCAAATCCTAACCCCAGCAAAAAACGACGATCGAGGGATTCCTTAAAAAATAAAATACCACCTAAGGCAGTAAAAATAGGGGTGAGATTATGTAATAAGTTGGAATTGGCTACACTGGTTTGCGTGAGGGAAATAGCCCATAACCAGACACAGCTTAAGCCCAAAATACCTTCCCCTAAAAAGAGATAAATATCTCGGCGTTCATACTGTCTTTGCCAAACGGCTTCAAAGGGACTGACTTCAAAAGCTTCTGTTTCCCAATTCCTCCGCCATTGAATTCGCTGAACGATCGTTCCTAACCCTTGAGCAATGACCAAGACCACCAGCGCAATACTATAGCGATCGAAAATAGTTGCATTCGCACTCAGTTCTTGCTCACTAATCTTCGTAAAAATAGCAGCAAAGGAAACAATAACGATCGCAATGAATAAACCCAGAGAGGCAAAAAAACGATCGGTGAACATGGGCAAAGGGAAGGAGAAATTAAAGAATTTACAGCAATCCTAAATGGGTTGTGTGGTGCGCCCAAAGGGCGCACACTACACAACGGTTTCAGCAGTCTAGTCATTACAACTGATTGAGGACTGCTGTAAGGCGTTAGCTTTCGGCTAAGCCATGGGCTTCTCCAATCACTAGTAGAGAGCAGTTTAATTGTTTAATAATTTGGGTGGTCATGCTACTAAAGCCAAAACCTTCCGCCACGGCTTGCTGACGCTGAGAATGCAAGATCACCAGATCAAATGTCTGTGCCTCCTGAAGAATGGTCTGCACAATATCATGACTCATGACCCAATGAATTTGAACATCAGCGGGTAATTGGGACTGCTCCACCAGTTTTTGCATTTGGGCTTTGACCAAGTGTTGTTGACTCGCGTCCAGACTAGGACTGAGCACATGCAATAGGGTAATTTTTGCGGGTAAAGCAGCCGTTAGTCGCTTGGCAAAGGCGGCCATGCGCACGCCGCGACGCGAAAAATTCTCCACTGGTACCAGGATAGTTCGCACCGATTCTGGATGCTGGCGAAGCCGAGCCACCACAACGGAACAGGGGGCACTGCCAAAAACACTATCAACGGGATTGCCCAATAACCGGGCCCGCCAACTGGTGTTGTCACTCCAGCCCATGACAATGAGATCCGCCTGTTGTTCCTGGCCGACCCGATAAATCCCCAGCGCCACTTGATCATCAATCCGCAAAATGGGCGCGTAGTTGACGGCATAATCTTTGCTGTACTGTTTAGCCTTGGCCAGGAGCCGCTTACTGCGCAGAATCGCTTTGGTGAGTTGTTGTTGGCTCATGTGGGGTCTAGCCAAGGTAATGGCGAGGGGGACAATTTGCCCCTTGTGCTCCTGAGCGAGGAGTGCCGCCAAGGCAATGAGGTGCTGCTCGGTACGGGGATTGTAGATGGGAACCACTACGGTAAAAATAGGATCTGCTTCATCCAACAGATGAGAATACTTGGCGGGAGTTGTTCCCTTCAGGGCAGGGAAGTCATCTGGATCGGGGATATGCAGACTAGACTCCGGTACGGGCAAGCCCACCGCAACCCGAGAAACCAGCAACGGTCCCAAGGTAGCGGTCACCAGCATGAGAACGACGATACTATTCAGGACGTTATCACTGAGCATTCCCACCCGGTTACCCACCAATGCTGCGGCCAAGGTGGTCGCCACTTGAGGAATGGACATCCCCCACATCGTTAACATTTCCTGGCGACTGTAACCAAAACTCAGTTTGGCCAAGAGTGCGGCAAGGAATTTACTACCTAATAAAGCGGTTAAAATTGCGATCGCTAAGCCCACGGACTGGAGACTACTGACCAGTGCGGCAAGGTTGATCAAAAGCCCAATGTTGACAAAAAAGATGGGGATAAAGAGAACACTCCCCACAAACACCACCTTTTCCTTGACCGGGCCATCCCCCACCACATCATTGACGGCTAAGCCGGAGAGAAAGGCCCCCACAATCTTTTCAACACCGATCACCTGAGCCCCGAGGGCAGCCACAAAAACCGCTAAGAGGATAAATAAAAATTGACTCCCCTCATCTCCCCCGGAGCGGCGAAAAAAATCTCGACCTAAGCGATCGATTCCTAGGAGAACCACGATCGTATACACCGCGAGCAACACTAAGAGGCTAATCAATTTAGTGAAGCTAAATCCTCCCGCATTAACCCCCACACAAATGGCCAGAACAATCAAAGCCCCAATATCCGTACAAATCGTCGCCCCGATCGTGACCGTAACCGCTTCATTGGCCACTACCCCTAACCGTCTGACTAGGGGGTAGGTCATTAAACTATGGGAAGCCAACAGTGAACCCAATAAAATCGAAGCATTCCAATCAAACTGAAACCAACGCCCCACTAGAATGCCGGTGAAGAGGGGCACCGCAAAGGTTAGAGCCCCAAACCCTGCCGATCGGGTTTTCACCTGCCGGAGTTGGGCCAAATCAATTTCTAAACCCGCCACAAACATCAGGTAAAGCAGGCCGACATCCGCCAACAGGTGCATAATGGGGGACTCTGCTGTGAGCAGGTGTAGACTATTGGGGCCCAGCAGCACCCCCGCCGCCAGTAACCCTAATACCCCAGGTAAGTGAAACCGTTCAAAGAGCGGGGGCACCATGAGGCTCACCGCCAGAAGCAAGGCAAAGGAGCTAATCGGCTCATCCCGAACCACGGCCACTAACGATTCCATGACAGATCTCCCCACCTTAAGGACATAAATAAACAAAGCCTCTTGCCAAACTATTAGGGTAGCCGTTGACGGCCCACAACTTACGGCCAGCAACTTAAGGCACAAGAGTGCGGCGCACTCTTCCCTTCAATTTTTTCGCTTTCAGTGGCAAGCCCCGTTAACTTTCAGTGTAGGAAGGGTTCAATCCAGACGGTGGCGCAGTGAACGATGGAACGATCGGCCAGCACTGGACCTCTGAGGCAAGGGTCTCCACTGTTCAGTTGATGCTCATTGAGAAATTCACGCGCCAGAATGGCTGGAAGGCGAGATATTTTAGCCATTCAAGCAACGGTGGCTGAAGCGAAGCCCGTTGTCTTTGATCTAGAACATCTCTTTGACCTGGTGCATCTGCTAGGGGACTAGACTTGAAGTCCCTCCCGCTAAACTGGGCAGCTTAAAAGGAGCGTTCAAAAAGCCTTGATCGGCTCTCTTACTGCTTCAATATTGCCCTGCTGCTGCATCGAGTAACCACAAGAGTTCGCCCTGAGGCCGGATGAACCGGGCGGGATATTGGCGATCGAGGGTGCTATCCCCCTCGGTTTGGAAAATGGCTTTTAAGGCGGGCTGTTTATTTTCGCCAGCGACTAAGAAAATAACGGAGCGGGCCGCATTAATTAAAGGAATCGTAAAGGTTAGGCGGGGTTGCCCATCTTTATTGCCAACGGTAATAAAACGATCGCAAACCTCTAGTGCTGGGGTGTGGGGAAAGAGCGAGGCGGTGTGGCCATCGTCTCCCAGTCCTAATAAAATGATGTCAAAGACGGGAAAATCTGCACCGGTCACCGCAAAAAAACGATCGAGGTGATCATTATAGGTAGCTGCATCCAGGGCTGGATCGCCACTTAAGGTGGGCATGGGGTGAATATTGCTCGGGGGAATGGGAACCTGATCTAACCAAGCTTTGCGGGCCATGCCTTCATTACTATCGGGATGATCCGCTGGCACATAGCGTTCATCGCCCCAAAAGCAGTGCAACTGCTCCCAAGGTAAACTGGCTTGGGCCAGGTTGGCATAGAGCGGCTTGGGGGTACTCCCGCCCGCTAAAGCTACACTGCAACGCCCTTGAGTTTCGATCGCTAAGCGGATTTTTTCTTCCATTAAAACCGCCGCCCGCTGGATTAAGGCTTCTTTAGTGGCCAACACTTCAACGATCGCTGCCATAACTCTACCCTCGTAAATGATCCGGACTAGGAGAGCAATTCCTTCTCTCAACGTAAAAAGCGAACGCTAGAGCGCAGCGCTCTAGCGCATTAAATTCAGAGCCAGAGTTGAAAATTTTTCCCTAGATCGGGTTCCAGTGGGAACCCAGCGGGAGAAATGTGGGGAGATGTTGACATCCTCTCCCCCTCTAGACTGAGATGGTGTGTGTTTCTTAGTTCCGATCGTTGTCTTGCTTGCCGGACAGGGCTTCAAGCTGGTGCAGGAGCGTTTCTGTCTCAGCTTGCAAGCAGAGAAACTCAGCTTGGTGAGGCGCTTTATAAAATTGACGGAGACGATCCAGCGTTGCCAAGGAGTTGAGAGAAGACACAGGCGCAATAGTAGGCGTGGCCATAAAAACCTCTTACTAAATGGAACTTATCAAAACTTAACATTGGATTCTACAATGAATTCCCCCTTTCTTGATCACAGACACCATACTTTATCTTAAGGTCAAGGGCTAGCCGCTTAAGGCGGAAGAGTTCTGCGCTCCACGCCCCCCTCTTCCATATAAATTGTTTGGCTTCAGTGAAAAGCTATCTTGAGTTACAGCGAAACCTGATTAAGAATGGTAGCATTACGCCCATCCTTCCCTCTTCAGTGCTATGTCTGTCTCTACTGCACCGCCATCCGATCGTGCTGAAAACCCAATTCAGTGGCTTCGCGAGAACTTTTTCAGCAATTGGTTCAGCAGTCTGATGACGATCGTGATTGGCAGAATTGCTTTTTCTATTGGTTTTGGATTCTGGCAGTGGGCCACCACCACGGCCCGCTGGGATATTCTTTCGATTAACCTACCCCTCTACTTTGCTGGACGGTTTCCACAATCGGAATATTGGCGCTTGTGGCTCATTATCTCCCTGATCACCGGCTTAGCGGGAATCACCTGGGGGAATTCCTGGCATCGGGCTCAGGAAGAGCGCATCGATCTTAAATTGCCCCCAGCCGCCAGTCCTCTGGCGGTCAGCCCTGCGATTCTGCTGGGCTTAACCTTGGCGATGGTCATTGTGATCGCCCCCTCGGGCTACATGGAAATCATCAGCTTTGGCTTAGGAGAGTGGTCTGGACGAGTGTTGCTCGTGGCCAAGATCGGCACTTTGCTGATCGGGGTAATGCTCGGCCGGAGTTTTTGCCCCAGCCTTAAGGATTTAGGTGCCTGGAGTTTACCCCTCCTCTGGGGAATTGGTGTCCTCCTGGCGGTGCTTTTGCAATGGGGCATCGGAGCGATTTCCTTTGAGGTGAGCTTATTGCTGGGGGTAACGTGGGTCTGGTTTCGCCCCCAAGTGCCTACCTGGATTGGGCTATTGACCTTACTGGGCTTAGGCATTGGCGGGCTGGTCATGGTGCTGCCCCCCGTTCCCCTGCCCTATCGCGCTGCTTTGATCGGTGAGATTGGTTTATTTTTAGCCGGAGTTGCCATCGGTAAAGGCTTTGTCCGGTTGAACTGGGGCTCCTGGCTACCCTTGCTCTGGTTTATCAGTTTTTGGCTAGGGCTGTGGTTTTTGCGGGGAGGCTTCGGTTTAACGATCGTTCCCACCAATGATTGGAGTGGACTTTTACTGACGGTCTTCCTCTCGGTGATTAGTATTGCCCTGTGTTTTCCCTTGGGGGTTATTTTGGCCCTGGGACGACAAAGTAACTTATTTGCCCTGCGGTGGCTCTCCATTCTCCATATTGAAGTGATTCGAGGGGTTCCCCTCATTTCCATTCTATTTATGGGGCAGGTCATGATTCCCCTCTTTTTACCGGAAGGAATGCGTCCCGATCGGATTTTAAGGGCGATCGTTGGCTTGACCCTCTTTAGTGCGGTGTACATGGCCGAAAATATTCGCGGCGGGCTGCAATCCATCCCCAAAGGTCAGGTGGAAGCTGCCAATGCCCTCGGTTTAAATTCTCCCTTAACCATTGCCCTGGTAGTCCTCCCTCAGGCCCTGAAGGTGTCCATTCCTGCCATCATCGGTCAGTTTATTAGCCTGATGCAGGATACAACCCTCCTCTCGATCGTGGGGCTCTTAGAATTGCTTGGTCTCAGCCGTGCGATTTTAGCCAACCCTGAGTTTGTTGGCCGTAATGGAGAAACCTACTTGTTCATCGGTGTTCTCTACTGGTTTTTCTGTTATGCCATGTCTCTCGGCGGGCGACGACTGGAAAAATCCCTGAGCCGAGAACACCAGTAAGCCCCTCCTCCTCCGGTTCCCCGCGTGCCCTGACCAGGGGGACTGGACGCAGTGGAGGCGGTCTTCAGGTCTGCTGGAGTCTCTAGGGTATGAGCGCTAACGGATTAGGACTCTCCCCCTGTACCCCAGATCGGGTATCAACTTAAGGCGGAAGAGTGCGGCGCGAAGCTCCGCACTCTTCCATTAATTTTTTTCGCTTTCAGTGGAAAGCCCCCAGATCAGAGGGAGGTCGTCAAGTTTGGCTTGAGTTGTGCCTGGGTGCAGTAGCGATCGCGCCCTGTTTCCTTTGCCTGATAGAGCGCTTGATCGGCAGCTTCAATGAGCAGTCCCGGCTCTTGGCCGGGTTGGGGAATGAGCGTCGCCACCCCCATACTCAGAGTGACTATCTCAAAGGTGGAGGCACGGTGGGCAATCCCTAAGCTGTGGATTTGCGATCGGACTTGCTGGGCGAGATGCAACGCTCCCTCCTCGGAGGTATCGGGTAGGATCAAGGCGAACTCTTCTCCTCCATAACGAGCGGCCAAATCCACAGAACGACTAACTGCCTGCGCCAGGGTTTTGGCAACTTGCTGCAGACAGGCATCCCCCGCTTGGTGACCATAGGTATCGTTATATTTTTTGAAATGATCAATGTCGCACAAAATCATGGAGAGAGGACTGTGGGAACGGGTTGCCCGTCGCCATTCTTGTTGTAAATACTGATCAAATTTGCGCCGATTGGCAATCTTGGTCAAGCCATCTAAGGTGGCTAAGTTTTCTAAGGCTTGATTAGCCTGCTGCAGTTCCCCATACAGTTCCCCCTGATGAATAGCGATCGCGGCTTGCACGGCGATCTCCGTCAATAAGGTAATTTCCCGGGGCAACCAATGGCGCACCGCTTGACAATGATGCGCAATCATCAACCCCCACAACTCATCTTGATAGAGCACGGGTAACACCAAATTGGCTTTGACCTGGTATTTTTGCAAAATTTCCAGGTGGCAGGGGGCCAACCCCACTTGGGTAATGTCATCAATTGCCCTGATGCGCCCCTGACGGTAGAGTTTGACATAATCATTACGGAAACAGGGCTCATCAATCCACTCCCCCAGAATAGACAGGGACGGATCCGTCACCGACTCCATAACCACCTTACCGAGCCAGTTCGCATCAAATTGGAATAAGAAAAGACGATCGCAGTCCAAAAGTTGGCGTACTTCCGTGACTAAAGTGTTGAGAATGTAGTCTAAGTCGAGGGATTGGCGAATTTTATTGGAAATCTGCATGACTAGATGTTCCCGCTCAGCCTGTTGCCGCATCATCGTCTGCATCTGGCTATACTCTAGGATCCCTTGCTGAATAGCCTGATCCACAGATTCATAAACCTGATCGGCATTCAAATCCAAACTGGTAATCACCGAAAGATGCAAGGGGGGAGCCTCCATCGGCGTTAAGGCCAAGGGGTCGGGACGCTTCCCTTGAGCGATCGTGTTTAACTGGAAACGATGTTCTTGTTGTCGAATCCAGACCCTGATCAAGTTAGACTCCATCGGCTGGGTAACCACATACCCTTGGACAATCTGAGCCCCGGCTAACTTCACGAAATTCCACTGCAGTGCAGTTTCAACCCCCTCCGCAATAATCTCTAACTTCAAGGATTTACCCAGATCGACAATGGCCTGATAGAGGGCAATCCCCTGAGTGCCAGACTCTAAACCCTGTAAAAACTCCCGTGCAATTTTCAGGATATCGATCGGTAAGGTTCGCAAAACAGTTAAGGAAGAAGACCCGGTTCCAAAATTATCCAACGCGACTCGAAATCCCCTACTCCGCAACTGATTGAGCGTAGACTGGGCCGCATTCAGATTTTCCATCACGGTCTTTTCGGTGACTTCTAAAGCAAAATCCTGAGGCTGGGCTCCAGTGGTCGCCAAGATCTGTTCAAACTTCTGACACAGTTGAGGATCCATCAGTTGGAACGGGGACAGATTCACACTGATGCGACAGGAGTTCAAGTCTGCTTCCTTCCAGACCATCACTTGTTCGCAAGCGGTTTGAAACACCCAAAGTCCAAGGGGTTCCATCAGCCCTAAATGCTCTGCCAGGGGAATAAAAGTCGCCGGAGAGCCTCCACCCGAGGGGGCAGACTCCCAGCGCAGCAAAGCCTCTACGCCAACTATTTCCCCCGTAGCGATCTTGACTTGGGGTTGATAGTGCAGGCTAAATTCCTGTCGTTCCAGAGCCTGACTGAAGGCCTGTTCCATCTCCCTTGGGTCAACGGTATCCGGATTCAGGTGGGGCGTATAGACCAGAAAAGTTCCCCCACCTTGCTGCTTTGCGGCTTGCAGTGCCCGCTCTGTTCGTTCAATCAATTGTGCATAGGTGTTGCCATCGTAGGGGGCAACGGCAATCCCCCCATGAGCCGTCACGGGAACGGTATGTCCTTGAATCCTAAAACTAGAGGCCAGGCTCTCTAACAACTGCTGACAACAGGAGCGAACCTCCGAGTTATCCAGCACACCCGGCAAGAGCACAATGAAAGCAGTACCGTGCCATCGAGCTAACAAGGCTTTCTTAGCTCTGGTCTGGGACAGGCTATTTTGCAAGCGTTGAGCCGCCTCCCTGAGCAGCAGATCCGCCACACTAATTCCCACCGCATCCTTCAGGTACGTAAAGTTATTGAGATCGATCGTGATCTCAAGGAGAAGCGTGGCCACCAGTTCACCGGCAGACATCGTTTCATTGAGCGCCAAGATCAACTGACCGCTAAAAAAGTTGGCATTAGGTAGCGTCGTGACCGGATCGTGAGAGCTGCCTGATAGTCAATGAGATGGGCTAAGTACTTTTGCAGGAGCACAATATAGAAATGGTATCCCACCTTTTTGCCCAATTGAATCTCCCGGGGCTGCCAGTCGGGAGTCGTGCGTTGATGCTCACACCAAGCTTGAAAAGACTGGCGAGGCAAGAGATTACGCTCATCGTGATCTTGACGACCCGCCCACAATTTGGCCAAGGATTGTTCTTGCCGGAAGAGCACCAAACTGCCCAACCATTGATGGGGAGACTGCACCGGAATCACTAAAAATGATCCGATCTGGCAGGTGACCAAGGTTTGATAAAGGGGTTGATCCGCCGTGAGGGCATGGGTGAGATAAACCTGGGGAACCACTTGAACCGTAACAGCATGAGTCTCCGGCCCAGAATGATCTGAAGACCAGGGTTTTTGTCCCTGAATTAAAGTCTGCCAAGGGGGGTAATCCGCTAGTTCCTCTAACGGAGCCGCACCTTGGCTATGGGCACAGGCTCCTTCTAAAGCCATGCCCGGTGGAATATATAACGCACTGCTATCTGCCTGAAAAATCTCAAGCATTTGGGTCAAGAAGGACTGGATATTTTCAGCTTCAAAACGCTTGTCCTCTGACCAGGGATTGAGGTTGTGGAGAAAACGAGCTTCTATGTTTTGTAAAAAGAGTTCTTCCTGTTCTTGCTGTTTGGCTTGTTGCAGCAAGTTTCTTTGGGTAATCCCGATCGTAATTTCTCGGGTGATTACGTCTAAGGTTACCAACTGAGCCCGAGTAAACCGTTTAGACTCGCTATGGTGAGCCACCATTAAGCCCCACAGCGTCTCGTTAGGCAAAATGGGTAGGGTCAGGGAGGTTAATACCCCCATATTGAGCAAGTATTGAAGGTGGCAGGGATCGACGGCTTCATAAAAATCCGACTTAGCATTGAGGAGAACCGAGGGTTGTGTTGGGAGGAACAATCCCTGACAGCGGGTTTTCTGTTTACTCACCACATCGACGATCGTTCCATGGGGAGACTGTTGGAGATTGAACCGCGCTGCGGGGGGAATATCAGCAGCCGGAAAATGGAGTCCCCGCAAGGCGGGTAATTTCGCCCCATCGATCGCCTCGGCTATAACTTCGCCACTACCGTCCGCCGCAAACTGGTAAATTTTGACCCGATCCACCTCTAAAAATATCTGTACCTTTTCCGTAACCTGCTGGAGCAGGCTCGACAGATCCTTAACCCCATTCAGGAGTAAGGCAATATCATCAACGAGGCTAGACTGTAGAGCGTTTATATTGAGATGAGGCATTGTTTTAGAGGAATGTTCCCAGCAGAAAATCACACTAACTTCAACCCTAGGTAGTATTAGGGTACCTTGAAAAATTCAAAATTTTGCCCTAGGGCTTTTGTCCATCTCTACGACTGCATCCTGGCTTAGCTCAACAAGCATTACAACCGGCTTTGTCAGCAGACAGCCCTTGAGATTGAGCCGCAACGGAGTTGCTTCTCTAGCAACCTCTGGGATATTGCCGGATATTGCCGTGCCCGGTCGCAGCTTCGCAAAACTTTAAAAAAACTGAGAGAATTTCACAAAAGTTTACTAATGTTTACTCGTAACGTATAATACCGAAGGACTTATTAACACTGTTTTGAGTAAAGACGTGGTCGTCGCCAATCCATCATCGGGCAACACGCCCCTGACTCTACCCAAGGAGTTTCTGGCTCCTCCAAGTGCCTACAATCCAAACCTCTGGATGTGTTTAGGGGCCTACCTTATTGCGATCGTTTCAACCCTAGCTTACTTTGCTTGGGGCTTACCTGCTTGGTGTTGTTTTGGCTTAAATGTTCTGGCATTGCATCTGGTGGGCACCGTGATTCACGATGCATCCCACTTTGCTGCCCATCCGAACCGGGCCATGAATGCCATCTTAGGCCATGCTAGCGCTTTATTACTGGGATTTTCCTTTCCGGTGTTTACTCGAGTTCACATGCAACACCATGCCAATGTGAACGATCCTGAAAACGATCCGGATCATTTTGTCTCGACCGGCGGCCCCCTCTGGCTCATTGCTCCTCGTTTCTTCTATCACGAAGTATTCTTTTTTAAGCGTCAACTCTGGCGTAACTACGAATTACTGGAGTGGTTTTTGGGACGTTTGGCGGTGGTTGCCTTGGTGTTCTTAGCGGCTCAATTGGGACAATTAGGTTATGTGTTTAATTTTTGGTTTACCCCGGCTCTGGTGGTGGGCATTGCCTTGGGGCTCTTTTTTGACTACTTTCCCCACCGTCCTTTCCAGGAACGCGATCGGTGGAAAAATGCCCGGGTTTACCCTAGCGCCATCTTAAATCTTTTAATTATGGGGCAGAACTACCATTTGGTTCACCATCTCTGGCCTTCGATTCCCTGGTACAACTATCAAGCTGCCTATAATGCTACGAAACCGTTGCTCGAATCTAAAGGCAGCCCGTTAAGCCTGGGCATTTTGGATCATCCTAGAGACTTCTTTGGTTTTCTCTATGATCTGTTCCTCGGCATTCGGTTTAGGCACTAAAAGTGCTTTAGGAACTGTGAAAAAAAGGGTGCGGCGCATAGCGCCGCACCCTTTTTGCTGAATTGGCTTTCCAGGGAAGAGTGCGCCGCACTCTTCCCCCTAAGTTGGTAGCGGATTGGTAGCGGACTTATTCTGCCCTTTCCCCTGCTGTTGGAGAAGCCACCTCTTGAAAATGGATCAGGTCTCGGCGCGGATCGACATGGGCAACCCGGAGCCAGAGACGTTCCCCTAGGTTTAAAGCCCGATCGAAGCGAGCGGCTAATTCTAGTCCCAAGTCTTCCAATAAAATTAAGGCCAACCCATCCTGTTCCCGCAACCAGCGTAGCATCAGACCTTGCCAGAGGGTCTGTTGATGGCGACGCAGGTATTCTAACCCCCAATAGCGATTGGTTTGTCGCTCCACTAACGTCGCTTCATAGGCCGTACTGGAGGTACTGAGGAGCATATCCTGCAGGACATCGGGAGCAAAGGGCAGGGGATCCCCCCGCAGGTGAGCTTTAATTTGAAAATGGGCAATTAGGTCACTATACCGACGGATGGGGGAGGTGACCTGGGTATAGGTTGCCAGCCCCAAACTGGCATGGCGGGCAGGTGTTAAGCTCACTTCGCTGCGGGGCATACAGCGGCGAATGGCGGAGTCTCGCACGGGGCCAGCCGGTAAATTTTGCAGTTCTTCTTCTGGGGGTAACTCGGGTTGGGCTTGATTGCGAAAGGGCAAGGCCAGTTCGTGGGTTTGACCGTAATGTCCAGCCACTTCTCCTGCTAAAATCATCATTTCGGCCACGAGTTGCCGAGCAGAAGATTCTTCTAAAACAGCGATCGTAATTTCTTCTTGATCGGAAACTTTGATGGACGCTTCTGGCATCCGAATCACGATCGATCCCTGGGATTGCCGCCAGACTTGACGTTTACGTGCCCAGCCATGTAGGGCTAACAATTCCGCTTCTGCCTTGACCCCCAGTTCTAAAATTTCATCGACATCTTCGTAGGTAAGGCGATAGGTAGGCTGAATTTGCGAGGGCACCACAATATAATCTTCTATTTCACCACTGTCTGAGAGCACCACCCCAAAGCTGAGGGCACAACAGGACTGCCCCTGAATTAAACTCATGGGGCCCGTGGCTAATTCCTTGGGAAACATGGGAATCATACCCGTCGGCAAATAAACCGTTGTTCCCCGGCGGCGAGCTTCTAGGTCTAACGCATCCCCAGGGGAGAGCCAACGAGTGGGATCGGCAATATGAATCCAGAGCCGTTCCGAGCCATCGGCTTCAAACTCCACACTCAGTCCATCATCAATTTCCTGGGTGCTCTCGTCGTCAATGGTATAAACCTTAAGGTGGGTTAAATCCCGGCGATTGTTGTCGAGATCCTGGGGAAAAGAGTCTAAACATGCCTTAGCCACTTGGGTTACCGAATCAGGGAACTGGATAGGAATTTGACTGCGTTTTAAGAAGAGATTTTCGTGGTGGCTCCACAACCCTAGGGCAACGAGTAAATCAAAGGCCGATTCGGGAGTGGCCGGCCGCTGAAGTGCCGTCAGTAATTCCATCGCCTGATGAATATGCTTCCCTTCTTCTCCCCAGGTTGCATATCGATCGACGGAGTCTAACCAAAGGCGATCGCTGTCCTCCCATATCAGGGATTTACCACCAAGAGCTTCTTCTATTTTAGAGAGAAACGCTTGCCATTGCGCTTGGCGCTGCGATTCAACTTCAATTTGATGCTTAAGTTCCGTAACCTGGGTTACAGGGCGAGGCTCGTAACTGTCTTTGCGTTGTTTAAAATAAAGTTTATCTTCAGACAATAAACAGTGCGCTGCATAACAACAGATGGCGCTTTGTTCCGAAAATAAGAGGGCAGCCAAATCTTCCGGGGTGGTGGACTGCTTTTCTTCACTGTAAAATTCCCAAGCCACTTCCAAGCTGGCGGGATCTAAAAAAGGTTGGACGGCATTGCGGAATGCAGAAATTTTAGCGGCCGTGAACAGTTCCCCAGGAACCCTATAGGTGACATCGCGGGGGTGAAGGGTGTGAGCTTGGTCTCGCTCATCTATCACCACCCACAATTTCTTACCTTCAGGGCGATCGACTACGGCTAAGCGACGATCGCTTCCATCCTTAAATTCAACGAGTGTTCCCTTTTCCACCGAGAAAGCCTATTTATCCGCAATGATTCACAATTTAGCTTTCTTGATTCACATAGGGCAACAGGGCCAGCATTCGGGCCTGTTTAATGGCGGTGGTGAGGGCCCGTTGTTGCTTGGCCGTCAGACCGGTAATACGACGGGGCAGAATTTTCCCCCGCTCGGTAATAAATCTCCGCAATAGCTCTACATCTTTGTA
Source organism: Cyanobacteriota bacterium (assembly GCA_041164445.1). Lineage (GTDB taxonomy): Bacteria > Cyanobacteriota > Cyanobacteriia > Prochlorotrichales > Prochlorotrichaceae > JBEAPM01. The sequence goes on along the minus strand of JBEAPM010000392.1, from coordinate 2,832 downwards.
GTCAATGGGATCGGAGGGCTTAATGGGGGAGAGACGGCGACGAAAGTAGCTCATAGCAATATTCGAGAAGTTAGATAGAGAATAAAACCGGAAAGGATTCCGAAGGGAGGGATTTGCGCAATCGATCGAGTTTGAGTCGCAAGCCCCTGAGTCGATCGGCGTTTACTTAATTTCTTTGTGAACGGTGTGCTTGTTGCAGTGGGGGCAAAATTTCTTTAACTCTAGACGAGCGGTCGTATTCCGACGGTTTTTCATTGTGGAATAGCGGGATACCCCAGGGGAGCGTTTATCCGGATTAGACCGGCACTCGGTACATTCTAGGGTAATAACAAGCCTAACCCCTTTGTTCTTAGCCATGATTTGGGAACAGCGGTAATGTTTAGTTGGACAAAGATCATGATTATGTCACAGGCTGCTGTCCTAAGGCAAGAGGCTTTAAGCAGATTCTGTCGTTTCTTCGGAGGTAATCAGGGGCAGAAAAACCCGGAAGCAGGTTCCCTCGCTTAAGGTACTGTCTAGGGCGATCGTTCCGCCACTTAAGTCCACACAACGCCGAACGATCGCAAGTCCCAGTCCGGTGCCCTTCATGCCGGCAACATTTTTAGCCCGGTAGAAGGTTTCATAGATGTGTTCTTGTTCTGCTGCGGGAATGCCCAAACCATAGTCTTCCACTTCCAGCAAAACCCCAGCCTTGCCTTGTTCATCTGCTTGGCCGGAGAATCGCACCGCAATTTCCAGTTGCTGGGGAGAATATTTCATCGCATTGGAGATTAAATTCTCTAAAATTTGTCGCGTCAGTTTTTCATCTAGCACGACGGTCTCGGACAGATTTTCCAGGGAACAGCGGCACTGATGTTGACAACTCAACAGCGATCGTAAATGTGAACTGATTTCATCAACTAAATTTTTGAGATTTAAAGGTTGCGGTTTCGAGGGTTTTTGCTCTTCCGATCGCCGACTCATAAAGCGAATGTCATCCAGCATCTTCACCATATAGTCAACGGCATTATGAATTTGCTGAAAGAGTAATCGTTTTTCATCAGGGGCACAGTCAAAGCTTTCTAATAGCTCGGCAGAGGAACGAATAGTCGTCATTGGAGTCCGAAACTCATGGGCCGTTAGGGACAAAAAGTTAGATTTTAGATCACTTAAACTTTTTTCTCTTTGGAGCACAACTTCTAAACGACTTTTAGTGGTTTCTAAGTGTTGGTTATGATCTCTTAATTGTCGATAAAGCTCTGCCTGTTGTATGGCAATTCCGAGTTGAATGCCAAGGTGTTGTAAGAGTTGTACTTCTTGATCCGTCCACTGTCGAGTTCCCCGGCAATGATGCACCACTAATAATCCCCAGAGGGTTTGATCTTGAATAATGGAAGCCACCACCTTCGCTTGCACCTGCATGGATGCCATGAGTTCTAGATAACAAGATGCCACTGCGGGACGGTTAATGGTACTGATCGATAAAGCAATCCCTGCACTAAAGAATTTATGCCATTCCTTTTTCAAGCAATCATCTTCAATGGTGTGCCAGAGAATAGAGTTCCAAGGGGATAACACATCTTCCACCACAACCTGCCCCTGAGCCAGATTGTCTTGATCCAGTTTATAAATAACGGCACGATCGGTATCGAGACCCCGACGGATTTCTTGCACGCAGGTGCTTAAAATCTCTTCTAAGTGCAAGGATTGACGAATTTGTAGCGCAATTTTACTGGTTAAGCGTCCCAACTCATTAGAGCTAGAAGGAGGGGCATAAATCTTTTGGTATTCAGAATTGTCCAAAGTTTGGGACTGGGACATGGCAAAGAATAAGTCAGTAGTGTGAGAAATGATACGGACAAACCGTCAGTCTATTTGCTATACTTTCCCAAGATGTTTGGTTCTCTATTTTAAACAAGCTCGGTGGCTTTTTGGCTAGACTAGGAGTGTTGCCATTAGACGCTGTACCTTTAATAGAAAAACCCTAGGACACCTCGATTAATTGTGCCCGATAGGATATTGGGATCATAATTGTCTAGCAAGTTTGCCTAGAGAATCTACAACGAAGGAGACCGGGCAAAATAAACTGACCTGAAAACGACTGAAATCCCGATGATACGCTTGCCTATAACTCAGAATCATTACCCTGACTTAATTATTCCAACTTGGCTTTCCACTGAAAGCGAAAAAATTTAATGAAAGAGTGTATCGCGGAGCGCCACACTCTTCCGCCTTAAGTTGGTAGCTTCCAACTCTTCATCTGTAGGAAAAAACAAAGGGTTGAACTGTGTTTAGAGCACAACTGAGGAGCGTAGCACTTAAATTGCTTACGCCGTTTCCATACACACTCTATAGTCTATATCGTTTAGGAGGTTTCGGGCCATCCACTGAGCCACTGCGGGGAAAGTTAACACGCTTAGTTGAATTTTTTCGCTTCCAGATTTGAGTCAAAATGTGAAGTTTTGAGGTTTAAGTGTATATCACTTTGTATTTTTCTCTGTTTCTGTCAGGCTGTTTGCTGGTAGAGGATGCTCATCTATTACCCTCGAACCCAACCAATAGAGAAAGAGAACCGCCTCTGGTGAACATCTTTGTTCAGGCAGAGGCGGTTTCCTGGGCATCGTGATTTTTGCCCGTTGCTGTTCTAGTCCGAGCCTGACTCTAAACCTAGGGAGAGAGGAGTGCTTTTCCCGCAAGGCTTGCAGACTTAATCCGTAGCTTGGTTCGAGTTTTCTTCTTCGTTTTCTTGACGATTATCACTTTGGAAGCGACGATTACGGCCCCGGTTGCGTTTACGGAACTTGCGGGCATAGGCTTCGTTACGAAGGGCTTTTTCTTTTTTGAGATTGCGGC